>SKWC01000132.1 GCA_007129145.1 Rubritepida sp. | reverse complement strand
GGCGGCAAGATCGGCCTGTTCGGCGGCGCGGGCGTGGGCAAGACGGTCACCATCCAGGAGCTGATCAACAACATCGCCAAGGCGCATGGCGGCGTGTCGGTCTTCGCCGGCGTGGGCGAGCGCACCCGCGAGGGCAACGACCTCTACCACGAGATGATCGACGCGGGCGTCATCAAGCTGAACGAGGATGGCTCGACCGACGGTTCCAAGGTGGCGCTGGTCTACGGCCAGATGAACGAACCGCCGGGTGCGCGCGCCCGCGTGGCGCTGTCGGGCCTCTCCATCGCGGAATACTTCCGCGACGAGCAGGGCCAGGATGTGCTGTTCTTCGTGGACAACATCTTCCGCTTCACCCAGGCGGGCGCCGAGGTGTCGGCGCTGCTGGGCCGCATCCCCTCGGCGGTGGGCTACCAGCCGACGCTGGCCACCGACATGGGCGCCCTGCAGGAGCGCATCACCTCGACCAAGAAGGGCTCGATCACCTCGGTGCAGGCCATCTACGTGCCCGCCGACGACCTGACCGACCCCGCGCCGGCCACCTCCTTCGCGCACCTGGACGCGACGACGGTGCTGAACCGCTCGATCGCGGAGCTGGGCATCTTCCCGGCGGTGGATCCGCTGGACTCCACCTCGCGCGCCATGGACCCGCGCGTCCTGGGCGAGGAGCACTACAACACCGCCCGCGAGGTGCAGAAGATCCTGCAGACCTACAAGTCGCTGCAGGACATCATCGCCATCCTGGGCATGGACGAGCTGTCCGAGGAGGACAAGCTGATCGTGGCGCGCGCGCGCAAGATCCAGCGCTTCCTGAGCCAGCCCTTCCATGTGGCCGAGGTGTTCACCGGCACGCCCGGCGTGTTCGTGAAGCTGGAGGATACGGTCCGCAGCTTCGCCGCCATCTGCAAGGGTGAGTACGACCACCTCCCGGAGGCCGCCTTCTACATGGTCGGCACCATCGAAGAGGCGGTGAAGAAGGCCGAGGGCATGAAGCAGGCGGCCTGAGCCGCGGCTTCACGGGAGCACATCGATGGCCAGGTTCCAGCTTGAACTCGTCTCACCGGAGAGGCTGCTGCTCTCCCGCGCGGTCGAGATGGTGGTGATCCCCGCCGCGGAAGGGGAAATGGGCGTGTTGCCCGGTCATGCGCCCATGATCGTGGCGCTGCGTGGCGGGGTGATCTCGGTGCGCGACGGCGGGCAGGAGAGCGATCGCCTGTTCGTCGCGGGCGGCTTCGCCGAGATCGGGCCGGAGCGCGTGACGGTGCTGGCCGAGGAGGCGACGCCGGTCGCCGAAATCTCCCGCGCTGCCGCCGATGTGCGGGTCCGCGAGGCCGAGGAGCACTACTTGGCGCTTGCCGCAGAGGGTTCGCCGGAGAAGCGCGAGGCGGCCATGGAACGGCTGTTGGCAATGCGCGCCATGCAGGACGCCGCCCAGGCTGCTTGATTCCAACCAGCGCCGGGCGCATGTCCGGCGCTGGCAGTCAGGATGGGCAATGAAGCACTGGACGATCGAGCAAGTCGCCTGGGATCGATTCGATCCTGCTCTCGTGGACCCGGAGGTTGTTCCCCTGGTCAAGGCCGCCGCGATGGTCGAGCGGAATGGCGATGACTACGCCGCCTATCTCAAGAGCGTGTTTCACGACGATCCGGATTTCCAGCAGGCCGCGGACAATTGGGCGGTTGAGGAAAACCAGCATGGCGATGCGCTGGGTCGTTGGGCCATGCTGGCCGATCCCTCCTTCGCCTATATGGAGAATTTCGCGCGCTACCGTGCGGGCTATGTCATCGACGTAAAGGCCGACGCCTCGGTGCGTGGCTCCCGCACGGGCGAGTTGATCGCCCGCTGCATGGTCGAGACGGGCACCAGCAGCTACTACACCGCCCTGGGCGAAGCGTCGCAGGAGCCGGTCCTGCGTCAGATCTGCCGGCTGATCGCGGCGGATGAATATCGTCACTTCAAGCTGTTCTACGATCATATGCGCCGCTACCTGGCGCGCGAGCAGCTCTCCTTCCCGAAGCGGTTGCGGGTGGCTTGGAGCCGCATCAGCGAGACGGAGGATGAGGAACTCGCCTTCGCCTTCCATTGCAGCAACGATCCGCCCGGCGTCGGCTATGACCATGACCGCTGCCTCGCAGGCTATATGGGCCGGGCGATGGGTTTCTATCGCTTCCAACACATAGACCGCGGCATGGGTATGATCTTCAAGACCATCGGCCTGGAGCCGCGCGGCCGCATGTCGGCACTGGCAGCACGGGGCGCCTGGCGGCTGTTGAACTGGCGCCGTCGTCGGTATGCTCGGCTGCTGCAGGGGGAGCGTGCGGCGAATGCCACGCAGCCTCCCGCGGCGCAGGCCGCGTGACGTCGGGCAGGCGGGACCGCGGCTGAACAGGCGCCGCTTGACCTCTGCGCGGCGGGGCCACCGAACATGCCGCGCTTCGCGTGCTGGCGCGGATTTTGGGGCTCTTGCCGTGGAAGGGAGCGCATGGGGGTGGCGGGGGCTATCGATGGCGAGGTGGAGGGTGTGTTGCGTGGCTGGGCCTGGGACCCGGCCTTGGCGGATGATCGCCTGCGCATCCTTGTCCTCGCGGATGGCACGCCCCTCGGCGAATGCCTTGCGGACCGCCCACGCGGCGACCTGAAGCGCGCAGGCATCGGTGATGGGGCGCATGGGTTGGAATTCCCCCTGCCGCTCGCGCTGCTGGACGGCTCGGAGCATGATTTCGCGCTGCTCCGCGTGGATGGTGCCGGCGAAGTGGCGGCGGCGCGCATCATGGTGCCGGCGCGGACGCACCTGCTCCGCGGCAAGTTCGAGCGGATCGAGGGGTTGAACCTCGTCGGCTGGATCGCTGACCGGGCGCGTCCGGGTGTCGCGAAGCTGGTCGAACTCGTGGCGGATGGGCGCGTATGCGGCAGGACCCTGGCCAACCGCTTACGGGGCGACCTGCGGAAGGCCGGCATCGGTACGGGCGCGCATGGCTTCGTGATGGACCTCGCGGTTCTGCGGCCGGCCTTGAAGCCGGGCACGGAGTTCACCCTGCGGACTGATGCCGGGGACGAGCATTGGGTGCTCGGCACCGGAACGATGCCGGTGGCACCGGCCGCGCCCGCAGGGGTCCGCCCCGAGGCGCAGGCCGAGGCGGCGCGGCTGCTTGGCGCGGCGCGCGAGGCGGAACGACGCGGCGATGTGGCCGGGGCGGCGGGGCTTCTGGATGCAGGCCTGGCGCTGGTCGATCGGCATGACGCCGAGATGCTGTGGCTGCGCGCGCGAGCAGCCCTTGGCCTGAACGAGCCGGAGGCAGCGAGGGATTTCGCGCGCGCGGGGTTGGCGCTGCGGCCTGGCGATGCAGCGCTGCTGGTGGTGCTGGCGCGTGCAACGGCGCGGCTGGGGGCCCATGCGCAGGCAGCGGAGCTCTGGGCTGCGATCGGCCCCGACGATGCCCAGCATCGCGAAGCCCGATTGGGGCAGGGCCGCGCCCTGCTGGCGTTGGGCCGGCCGCATGAGGCGCTGCCAGAGTTCGGCGCCCTGCTGGCGGGCGACCCGGGCGATCTGGAGGCGTTGCGCGGTATGGCCGAGAGCGCCGATGCCCTGGGCGCGACGCGCTCCGCCGCCCGCCATCGGCAGCGGCTGCACGGCTTGGCGCCGGGCGAGGCGGCGGCGGGGCCCGGCTCATCCCGTCG
>SKWC01000153.1 GCA_007129145.1 Rubritepida sp. | reverse complement strand
CCCGCAGCCTGTAGAGGGCGGGCATGAGCGACCTGTTCGGACCCGCCGATTCGCCGCGCCCGGGCGCGGGCTACACCGCCGCCGACATCGAGGTGCTGGAGGGGCTGGAGCCCGTCCGGCGCCGGCCCGGCATGTACATCGGCGGCACCGACGAAAACGCCCTGCACCACCTGGCCGCCGAGATCCTGGACAACGCCATGGACGAGGCGGTGGCCGGCCACGCCGACCGCATCGAGGTCGTGCTTGAGGCGGGCAACACCCTGAGCGTGCGCGACAACGGCCGCGGGATCCCGGTGGACCCGCACCCGAAGTTCCCGAAGCTGTCGGCGCTGGAGGTGATCCTCACGACGCTGCACTCGGGCGGCAAGTTCTCCGGCAAGGCCTATGACACCTCGGGCGGGCTGCACGGCGTGGGCAGTTCCGTGGTCAACGCGCTGTCGGAGGTGCTGGAGGTGGAGGTCGCGCGCGGCGGCGCGCTGTTCCGCCAGAGCTATGCGCGCGGCAAGCCGACCTCGAAGCTCAAGCGCGAGGGCGAGGTGCGCAACCGCCGCGGCACGCTGATCCGCTTCCGCCCCGACGCCGAGATCTTCGGCGCGCAGGCCTTCCGCCCCGACCGGCTGTTCCGGCTGTGCCGCTCCAAGGCCTATCTGTTCCGGGGCGTGGAGATCCGCTGGCGCTGCGACCCCGCGCTGCTGGCCGGCCTGGACACCCCCGCCGAGGCCACGCTGCACTTCCCCGGCGGGCTGGCGGATTTCCTCGCCGCCGCCGTGGCCGGCCGCGCCGCCGTGGTGCCCGAGCCCTTCACCGCCGCGCTGGACTTCCCCAACAGGGCCGGCCGCTGCGAGGTGGCGCTGACCTGGCTCGAACAGGGCGACGGCTTCCTGTCCACCTACGCCAACACCATCCCCACGCCGCAGGGCGGCACCCATGAGGCGGGGCTGCGGGCTGCGCTGGTCAAGGGGCTGCGCGGCTATGGCGAGATGAAGAAGGAGAAGCGCGCCGCCTCCATCACCGCCGAGGATGTGCTGGCGGGGATGGCGGGGATGCTGTCCGTCTTCATCCGCGAGCCGCAGTTCCAGGGCCAGACCAAGGACCGCCTGACCAGCCCCGACGCCCAGCGCCTGGTCGAGAGCGCCCTGCGCGACCGCTTCGACCACTGGCTGGCCGGCCACCCGGCCATGGCGGACAACCTGCTCGCCTTCACGCTGGAACGCGCCGAGGAGCGCCTGCGCCGCCGCGCCGAGAAGGACACGCCGCGCAAGACCGCCACCCGCAAGCTGCGCCTGCCCGGCAAGCTGGCCGATTGCTCGCGCGAGAGCAGCGCGGGGACCGAGCTGTTCCTGGTGGAGGGCGACAGCGCGGGCGGCAGCGCCAAGCAGGCCCGCGCGCGCGAGACCCAGGCGGTGCTGCCGCTGCGCGGCAAGATCCTGAACGTGGCCAGCGCGAGTGCGGAGAAGCTGCGGCAGAACCAGGAGCTGAAGGACCTGGTCGAGGCGCTGGGCTGCGGCCTGGGCGACCGCTTCGACCTGGCGCGGCTGCGCTACGGGCGCGTCATCATCATGACCGACGCCGATGTGGATGGCGCGCATATCGCCGCCCTGCTGATGACGTTTTTCTACAAGGAGTTGCCCGAGCTTGTTCGCGCGGGACGTCTGTTCCTGGCGCAGCCGCCGCTGTATCGGCTGCAGGCCGGCGGCAAGAGCGTCTATGCGATGGACGACACCGACCGCGAGCGCCAGTTGAAGCGGCACTTCAAGTCCAACCAGAAGGTAGAAGTCAGCCGCTTCAAGGGCTTGGGCGAAATGCCTCCCATGCTGCTGAAGGAAACCACCATGGCGCCCGCCAAGCGCGTGCTGCTGCAGGTGGTGCTGCCGCCCGAAGAACGCGCCGCCACCGCCGAGCTGATGGAGGCGCTGATGGGCCGCCGCCCGGAGCTGCGCTTCCGCTTCATCCAGGACAATGCGGCGAAGTTGGATGAGGCGCTGCTGGACGCCTGAGCGCCCGGCAGCGCCCTTTCGATGCTTGAGGGGTGCCGCATGCGCCCGCAAATCTTCCGGAGACGGGCCGCCCATCGCCATGGCACGATAGTCCCGAGCGATCCCGCCAGAATGGGGCCCAGCCAATGTCCATAGACGCCACCCTGCAGCAACTGCTCGACGATCCGAAAGCGTTCCTGACGTGCAACGCGCTGATCATCTACGGCAGCCCCAGCAGTGCCTCCGGTGTCAAGCGCTTCGTGCTGCAAGCCACTGATAAGTCAGGCTGGCAGTCAGTGGCGGGTGGCGATGCGCGCAATGTCGCGCTCTATGTGCTGTATGAAGAGGGCACCTTCAACGCGCAGGGGTCTGGCCCGGTGAGCACGCCATTTGATGCGCACTACATCTCCATGCGGGAGCGAGATCCGAAAAGCGGAAGCTGGGGCGACAGCAAGGACACCCACTACACCCTGCCGAGCTCCGGCAAGCCCAGGCTGATGGTCACATCCAAGCTCAACGGCTGCACCTTTGGCATCGGTTCAAGGTCTGACGGCGGAGGGCGGCTCGTCTCTCATCTCCGTCCGCCCCTGGACTCGGCCATGGGTGTGGTGGCTGGCCGGCTCGCGCTGGACACGGCAACACGCACAGGCTTCGCCGGGCACAAGCTGGACGTCAGCGTGATGTCCAGCGCGCAGCAGAACGGGACGGTGATCGGCCAGCGCTCCGGTGGCCACTGGACCTTCTATGCGCAGCGCTTCCAGGTGGGGCGCACGATGGACGGGGTGATCAGCGACGTGCAGGTCTATCACTGAGCACCCCTCGCCCTCAGCCCTCCGGGAAGGGGTCGGGCACGCCATCCGGCAGCGGCACGCGGTCCACGTTCAGGGTGAAGGATACCGCCGTGTAGTAGCCGGTGATGCCCAGCAGCTCGGCCACGCCGCGCTCGCCGAACAGGCGCTTGGCCTCCTCGAACCGCGCGTCGGAAACATCGCCCGTCGCCTGCACCTCCTGCACGAAGTGGAGCACGGCGGCCTCATCCTCGGCCATGCCGGAGGGCGTGCGGCCCAGGCGCACATCCTCCGCGATGGCGGGGCTGAGGCCGCCCTCCATCGCCATCTTGTGGTGCGCGAACCACTCGTAGCGCGCGCGCCAGCGCTTCGCCGTGACCAGGATGGCGAGTTCGGACAGCCGCGCGGGCAGGCTGCTCTCCCAGCGGGCGAAGCGGCCGACCTGCTGCAGCCGCTCGGCCATCTCGGGGCTGTGCAGCCAGGCCATGAAGGGGCCGCGCACGCCACCGCGCGCGCCGGCCGAGATGCTGGCCGCGACCTCCTGCTGGCGCGGGTCCATGTCGGCCTCCTCGAGGCGGGTGAAGCGGGGCATGGCGGTTTCCTCCTGCGTGTTGTGGACCGAGTGTGCCGGGCATGGGCGCGGCCGCCAATGCCGGGGGCGCGGCTTTCCCCTTCACCCGGCGGGCAGTCCGTGGCATGGCTCGGGGATGATGCGTCATGCCGCCCCGGCCACCGCCCTTCGCCTCGCCCTCGGCCTCGGCCTGCCGGCCGCCGCCCAGACACAGCTTCCCTCCGTGATGGACCCCGGCAATGCGCCGCAGCGCACCACACCCGGCGCGCCCGCCGCGCTGCCCGGGCTGCAGGGGGCGGGACAGCGGCCGGTGGTGCCCCCCAGCACGCCGCCCGCGGCGAT
>SKWC01000101.1 GCA_007129145.1 Rubritepida sp. | reverse complement strand
TCCTGGGGCGCGGCGTCGTCGGACGGCCGGGTGGCCCGGACGAGCTCGACGGCGTGCCGGGCCACAGCGGGATCGACATCCGCGGCGAGCACGAGCCGCTGCACCTCGAGGATCTCCTCGGGTCCGAGCACGGCCTCCACGGGCTCCTGGGCCTGGCCCGTGGTCGCGGTGGCGATGCGGACCTCGTCGTCGTAGCTGGGATAGTCCACGTGGACGTGGAACATGAAGCGGTCGAGCTGGGCTTCGGGCAGCGGATAGGTTCCCTCCTGCTCGATCGGGTTCTGGGTGGCGAACACGAGGAAGGGTGGGTCGAGCGTGTAGGTGCGCCCACCGACGGTCACCCGCCGTTCCTGCATCGCCTGCAGAAGGGCGGCCTGGGTCTTGGGCGGGGTCCGGTTGATCTCGTCCGCGAGCAGCAGGTTGCAGAAGACGGGTCCCTGGAGGAATCGCATGTGGCGGCTGCCGTCGGCGTCGACCTCCAGGATGTCGGTTCCGGTGATGTCCGCCGGCATGAGGTCAGGCGTGAATTGGATGCGGTTGAACTCCAGCCGCAAGGCCTCGGCCAGCGTCGAGACGAGCAGCGTCTTCGCGAGTCCGGGCACGCCCATCATCAGGGTGTGTCCGCGCGCGAACAGGCTGATCAGGAGATGTTCGACGACCTCCTCCTGCCCGAAGACCCGCCGGCCGAGCTGTTCGACGATGCGGTCGCGGGCCGAGGCGGCGCGACCGAGCATCTCCTCCACGCCGTCCCGTGTTCCTCCGATCCGGACAGGCTCGGCAGCCGTGCCCTCCGTGTTGTCCGGTCGGGCTTCGCGTGCGTCGATGTCATCCATGCGGTCTCGTCTCCTGTTGGGGTGTCGGGCTCTGTCAGCGGAGCTGTCTGGCGATCTCGCGGGCGCGTGAGGCCTCCTCGTCGCGTCCAAGGGCGTCGAGGGCGGTTCCGCGCTCCCGGTGGACAGCGGGGTCGAACGGATTGATCCCCGCGGCTCGCTCGAGCGCGACGAGGGCCTCGTCGAACCGGCCCATGCGGTTGAGGGCTTCGCCACGGTGCAGGTGCGTGCGATAGAAGCCCGGATACCAGGCCGCCACCTCCTCGAGGGCAACGAGGGCTGCCTCGGGCTCCGAGAGGTCAAGCAGGGTCCGGGCCAGCGCGTTCTGCAGCTCCGGATGGTGTCGTCCGAGCAGCGACTCGGCGCGTTCGTAGCTCTGGCGGGCCGCCTCGGTCATCCCGCGGGCGCGCAGCATCTCGCCCAGCCGGAGATGGTCCCGTGCGCGCGGCTCCTCGACCCCCTGGAACCGTCGATCCTCGTCCCCCGCGTCATCGGGCGCCCCCTCCCGCAGCTCGATCTCGTCGAGAAAGTCCTCGGGGAGACGCGTCAGCTCCTGGTCGCGCAGCCACGCGTTCCAGTCGTCGAGAAAGCGATCGAACGGGGCGCCCATCACCTCGGCGATGGCGTCGCGCACGTCATCGTGCGCGTTGATGCTCCGCATGAGTCGGCGCAGGACACCGGGCCCTTCGCGCTCCATCATGAACAGTGCGACCGTGAACACCTGGGCGTACCCGGTGGCGGCGTCCTCCTGGCTGGGCAGGTAGGCCATGGAGGGGTGCATCTGGTCGAACGTCAGCAGGTTCCCCTCTTCGAGGCGTCGAGCGAGCAGGCTCTCCTGGGACGGATCGAGCCGGAACCGTCGCTCGCCGGTCCAGCGCTCCTCGAGCAGCTTCGCGATCGCCTCGTGCAGCCAGACCGGAACCCGGTCCGCGGTCAGCTGGCCCACCACGTAGTGAACGTACTCGTGGGCGAGGGTCGTCCGCCATCCGTAGCCCCGGAGGGTGCCCCGGGGCGAGGTCATCATGAGCTTGTTGTACTTGCAGAGGGCGATGGTGCTCGTGGTCCGAACGGCCTCCTCGGAGAGCGACGAGACGCGACCGAGCACGCTGGCGCGGGGAAAGAACTCCACCCGGATCGGAGGTTCGGGCCAGTGTCCGAGGTCGTAGCCGATCTCGTACCATGCGGCTTCGAGGGTCTCTTCCGCCCACGGGATCAGCAGGGCGTCCCGCCGGGGATCGTGGCTGATCTCGAAAAGACCGTTCCGGGTCACATGGATCTCGTGATCGTGCGTCGCCTCGATGGTGTTTCGCACGAGCTCTTCGAGGTCCTGCAGGGGACGCTGCAGCCACAGGGGAGGTCCCTCGGCGACGAGGCGCTCGATGGCCGCGGCCGAGGATTCGTATTCATGGAAATGAAAGAGCAGTTTCGCCTCGAGCCACCGGAGCGCCGGTTCCTCCGGGTGTTCCTCGAGCAGGGCCCGCAGGCGGGGCTCGGCGTGCCGCTCCTGCCAATTGTCGATCATGCGGTTCAGCTCCGCGATTTCCTGCCGGAGGTCGATGGCGTCGGCCGCGGCGTTCTCGGGCAGGATCACCGCGAGCGATGCGGCGAAGACCCCCGCCAGCCAGACACGTCGGCGGAGCGTGTCAGCGAACCAGGCGTTCATAGTACCTCTGGAGATCCTGTTCGTACGACTCCACGCGGTCCTCCCGCATGGCCTCCTGCACTTCCCGTCGGAACCCCCGGCGATCCGTCTCGCCTTCCTCCGGCACTTCGATCCGCTCTCGGCTCACCTGCCGTCCCTGCCCCGACGGGCGGCGGCTGGACATCTGCTGCATCTGTTCCCGCAGGGCGTCGAGCTGCTGGCGCGCTTCGCGTTCGCTGCCGAGCGCGGCCTCGCCCTCGCCGCGCCGGAGCTGCCCCTCGGCACTTCGCATGGCCCGCCCGGCCTGCTCGAAGGAGGGCTGGAGCGCCTGCTGGACCCCGGGCAGGTCCTGATCCATGGACTCGACGCGGCGCTGGAGCTGCTGGAGCCGTTCATGGGCGATGGCCTGGTCGTCCGCGAGCCGATCGAGCCGTTCGCGGGCCTGGGCGTCGAACCGGGGCTGGGCGGCCTCCTGGAGATCTCTCATGTCCTCGCCGATTCGACGCATCGCCTCGGTTCCGGCCCGGAGTGCCTGCTCCGCCTGCCGCGCCTCTCGGCTGGCGCGGGCCTGGTCGCGAGCGCGCGCCTGGGGATCCGGCTGCATGGACCAGGTGGCCTCCATCATGCCCCTCCGCTGACGCTCGGCCACCTCCCGGGCACCGGCCACGTCTCCGTCGCGGAGCACCTGCTCGAGCCGCTCGAGCCCGGCGTCCACCTCCTCCAGGCGCTGCTGCGCGTCCGGGGACAGGAGGCTGCGATCCAGCGCATCGAGCTGCTGGCGCAGCTCGCCGAGGTCTCCCCTGCCCCGACGCGCGGCCTCGTCGACCTGCTCCTGCAGCCCATCGGCGCCGGCCCGCCTTGCGTCGTCGAGCAGCTCGGCGGTCTCGGTCTCGATCGCGCGTTCCAGCTCGGCGAGGTTCGCTGCTTCCTCCAGGAGCTCTCCCATCGCGCGCTGGAGTTCCGACAGCTCCCCCGGGTCGCCCGGGGACCCCATCTCCTGTGCGATGGGGTCCATGCCCTGCTCCAGGTCATCGAGCGCGGCAAGCGCCGCGTCGATGTCCCCCGCCTCCACGAGATCGCGCAGGCTGTCGAGCGTGGACGACATCTCCGCCAGGTTCTCGGCCATCTCGGACGGCTCGAAGGCGTCCATGTTCAGGTGCTCGGCCGGGGCCTGCTCGATCTGGTCCCGCATCCGCTGCATGAGCTCG
>SKWC01000123.1 GCA_007129145.1 Rubritepida sp. | reverse complement strand
TGCGTGAAGTCTCCGCCGGGGGCTGCCATCCGCCATGGGCGCAGCCATAAGCCAGAAAGCCATGATTCCGGAAGGGCATGGCCGGCATGTGGCGGGTGCGGGCATCTCAGCGGCGCAGCGCCTCGCCCTTCCACATGCCGCCGTGGCCGCGCCATTCGGCCAGGGCGGAATCGAGGGTGAACAGGAGATAGGCGCCCGCCACCAGCGGCAGGGCCAGGCCGCGCCAGGCGCCAAGCCCGTAGCGCCGCAGCATGGGCGCGTAAGCCAGCACCATGGCCCCCCAGGCCAGCGCGCCCAGCGCCGCGGCGGGCCAGGGGGCCAGCAGCGCCAGCAGCGGCGGCGCGAGGAACACCAGCCCCATCCCCGCCAGCATCCCCAGCAGCAGCAATGGGTTGTAGCCAAGCTGCGCATAGGCGGTGCGCGCGACCATGGCGCGGATCTCGCCCACGCCGCCATAGGCGCGCAGCGAGCGAACGCGGGTGGTCAGCCCGGTCCAGAGCCGGGCGCCATGGCGCTTCATCAGCGCCGCGATGGCGCAATCATCGATGATGCGCCCGGCCACGGGGGCGAGGCCGCCCGCTGCCTCGAAGCGGGCGCGGTTGAGCAGCAGGCAGCCGCCCGCCGCCGCGGCGGTGCGCGCGCGTGGGTCGTTCGACCAGGCGAAGGGGTAGAGCATCTGGAAGAAGAAGACGAAGGCCGGCACCAGCCAGCGCTCGGCCGGGGATTCGCAGCGCAGCATGGCCATCAGCGAGACCATCTGCCGGTCCTCGGCCGTGGCGCGCTGGATGAGGCGGCGCAGGCTGTCGGGGGCGTGCAGGATGTCGGCGTCGGTGAACAGCAGCCATTCATGGCGGCCGGGCGAGAGCGCCTCCAGCCCCTGGCGCAGCGCGTTCAGCTTGCCCGACCAGCCCGGCGGGCGCGCCCCGCCCTGGACCACCCGCGCGCCCGCGCCCTCGGCCAGCGCGCCGGTGCCGTCGCTGCTGCGGTCATCCACCACCGTCACGCTGAAGGCCCCCGGATAGTCCTGGGCGCGCAGGGCGGCGACGACCTGGGCGATGGTCGCGGCCTCGTCGCGCGCGGGGATCAGCACCGCCACCTCGGGCCAGGAGGCGGGCTCGGGCAGGGATCCCGCGTCGCGGTCGTCCACATCGGCGCGCCAGAAGCCGCCGCGGCCGAGGATCAGCACCGCCCAGGCGGCGAGCGTGGCGAGGCCAAGGCCCAGCAGCATCTAGAGCATGCCCGCCGCCCGGAACCAGGCGATGGCGTCGCGCACGCCCTCCTGCCAGGGCCGGGCGCGGTGGCCCAGCACCCGCGCCGCCTTGTCCGAGGCGAAGAACATGCGCTGCGCCGCCATCCGCAGCCCGTCCTGCGTCAGCATGGGCTCGCGCCCCGTGACGCGCGCGACGCCCTCGGCGGCGAGTGCGAGCGGCCAGAGCGGCGCGCGCGGCAGGCGGAAGGGCGGGCGGTGGCCGCATTCGGCGGCGATGAAGCCCAGCATCTCGGCCAGCGTCACATCCTGCCCGCCCAGGATGTGGCGCTCGCCCGCCGCGCCATGGTCCAGCGCCGCGATCACCGAGGCCGCGCAATCCTCGACATGGACCAGGTTCAGCCCGGTCTCGACATAGGCGGGCATGCGCCCGCGCGCGGCCTCCAGGATGACGCGGCCGGTGGGGGTGGGGCGGCGGTCGAAGGGCCCGATGGGGGTGGAGGGGTTCACGATGACGGCGTTCAGCCCGTCCTGCGCCACCATCGCCTCGACCAGCCGCTCGGCCTCGGTCTTGCTGCGCTTGTAGGGGCCGATGGCCTCGTCCGGGGCGGCGGCGTCGGCCTCGGTGGCGGGGCTGCCATCGGGGCGGGGCTTGAGGGTGGCCACCGAGGAGACATGCACCACCCGCGCCACGCCGGCCGCCAGGGCGGCGCGCATCACATGGCCGGTGCCCGCGACGTTGACCTCGGCCATGCGCGCGGGGTCGGGCACGAAGATGCGGTAGTCGGCCGCCGCATGGATCACCCCATCCACCCCGGCCATGGCGGGGCCGAGGCTCGCGGGGTCCGTCACATCGCCCGTCGCGGCCTCGATGGGCAGGCCGGCCAGGGTGCTGCGGTCCGAGGCCGGGCGCAGCAGGGCGCGCACCGCATCGCCGCGCGCCAGCAGCAGCCGCGCCACCGAGGCGCCGAGGAAGCCATTCGCGCCGGTCAGCAGGATCAAGCGGGAAGCCATGCGGCCTTTCTGATGGCTGCCGCCGCCATGGTCCAGCCACGCCTGCGCGCTATATGTGGGCGATGCAAAGGCGAATGTTTTTCCTGATCCCGCCCGCCCTCACGCTTGCCGGACCCACCCGCGCACAGCCGGCCCCCGCGGCGGTGGTCGAGGGCTTCCACGACACGCTGCTGTCCGTGATGCGCGATGCCGCGCGGCTGGGCGTGGCGGGACGCTTTGCGCGGCTGGAGCCCGCCATGCAGCGCGCCTTCGACCTGGCGGCCATGACGCGGCTCGCGGTCGGCCCGCCCTGGAGCGGGTTCAGCGCGCCGGACCGCGCGGCGCTGACGGACGCCTTCAGCCGCTGGTCCATCGCCACCTATGCGGCGCGCTTCGACGGCTATTCCGGCGAGAGCTTCCGCACCCTGGAAAGCCGCACCCTGCCGAACGGCGCGGTGCTGGTGCGCACCGCGCTGGTTCGCACGGGCGGCGAGGCGCCGGTAGCGCTGGGCTACCTGCTGCGCGGCAACCCGCCCCGGATCGTGGACATCTACCTCGACGGCACCATCAGCGAACTCGCCTCGCGCCGGGCGGAGTTCACCGCGCTGCTGCGCGAGGGCGGCGCGACGCGGCTGGCGGCGGAGCTGCGCGCGCGCAGTGATCGGCTGATGGCGGGCTAGGTTCCGGCCAGCCCGCGCAAGCCACCAGGCGTTGAAGCTGCCTCGTCATGAGATCAGCCGGTGTATGCCCATTTCTTGCAGGCGCTGAGCCTGGGCATGTTGCCCTCGACCCTCAAGGTGATCGCCAGGATCTTTGATTTATCCCCGCTGCCTCCGCCTGCAAAATCCCACATGATTTCAAAGCTTTCCTTGGAGTAATCTAAAACTCCCTTCGGATCGAAAAAACCCACCGCGACACATCCCTCCAAATGAGAGGGCAATGTTGCAGGATGGAAAAGAATGTTATTCTTTGTCTTTTCCTGTTCAACGCCAAGGTTGGGATTAATCACATATGAATTGTATTTTTTGTGCCAGAATATTTTTGAGTTATGATAATCTTGTCCACCCTTCATATGCATGTAGCCATCCATCCGCTCGAGCGTCTCGAACCACCAGCCATGGACGTAAATCTTGCTGACCAGGCCGTTGAAGGTTTGATATTCAGGGCGTCCCTTGGCATCCAAGATCAGCTTGCCGTTTTCATTTTTTTTCGGGCGTCGGTTTGAAATGTAAGTATCGCCGCGCTTGTATGTGAAAACAGAAGCCGTCGACATGATGCATTGTCCCGAGCTGTATGGCCTGCCGAACCGCTGGCCCTGTGTCCCAGAATGGCACGCCAACGTTATGTTACGGTCGAGACTCATGTCCAGCAGATAGACGCGTCCATCGAAGGCCTTGAGCAGCCGTAATCCGGACAGCCGTGGCAGCTGCGGGCGCCATCAAATCAGACGCGGTTGCCGTGCTCGGTCGGGGGGCTGAGGCCCGGCCGCC
>SKWC01000433.1 GCA_007129145.1 Rubritepida sp. | reverse complement strand
TCAGCCAGGACATCCACGCCATCGCCCTGCCCGATGGCCGCGTCATCCGCACGCGGCACCTCTGATGGGCCGGATGCGGCCCCACCCCTTGCGGGGAAGGCCCCGCGGTTCGAAGCTGCGCCCCATGAGCACCGAACCTGTCGTCCTGACCTCGCGCGATGCCCGCGGCATCGTCACCGCCACCCTGAACCGCCCGGCGCTGAACAACGCCTACAACGGCGACATGCTGAACGCGCTGATCTCGGGCATGCAGTCCATGGCGGGCGACCCCTCCGTGCGCGGCCTCGTGATCCGCGGCGCGGGGCGCAACTTCCAGGCCGGGGCGGATGTGAACTGGCTGACCCAGGCCTCCACCGCCTCGCCCGAGGCGGCGCATGCGGCCTCCATGCTGACCACCCGCGCCATGCAGGTGCTGAACGAATTCCCCAAGCCCACCTTCGCGGTAATCCATGGCGCCTGCTTCGGCGGCGGCACCGGCATCGCCTGCTGCGTGGATGTGGCTCTGGCCAGCACCCAGGCCAGCTTCGGCATCAGCGAGGTGAAGGTCGGCGTCTCGCCCACCCCCATCTCGACCCACATGGTCCATGCCATGGGGGTGCGCCACACCCGCCGCTACGCCATCACCGGCGAGCGCTTCGGCCCCGATGAGGCGATGCGCATCGGCCTGGTGCATGAAGTCCACGCGCCCGAGGCGCTGGAGGCGCGGCTGGAGGAGATCATCCACACCATGCTGCACTCCGCGCCCACCGCCATCGCCATGACGAAGCGCAGCATGCTGGGCGCCAACGGCCTGCTGCTGGATGAGCGCACCATGGACCAGCTGGCCTATGAGAGCTGGATGCAGCGCGCCTCCGAGGAAGGGCGCGAGGGGCTGGCCGCCTTCCGCGAGAAGCGCAAGCCGCGCTGGGCGCCGCAATAACCTAGAAAACGGCCCGCAGCGCGGCGAAGGCGCGGTCGGCATCGGCCGCGCCGTTGTAGCCGTGGAAGCTGACGCGGATGCGGCCCCGGCCGTTCCAGACCAGCACGCCCTGTTCCTGCATCGCCGCCACCGCCCGCGCCGCCTCGGGGTGCGGCAGGCACACGCTCGCGCCATGGCTTTCGGGCGTCATCATGGGCAGCCCGGCCTCGATGCAGCGCGCGCGCAGCCCGGCGGCGAGGCCCAGCACATGCGCCTCGATTCCCGCATGGCGGCCCAGGTAGTCCAGCGCCGCATCCAGCGCATAGACGCCGGCGTGGTTCGGGTTGCCGCGGCAGAAGCGCATCGCATCCGCCACCAGGCCGAAGCCAGCGCGCCAATCGGGCCTGCCCTGCACCGCCATGGAATACCAGCCCGCGCTGCGCGGCGCCCAGCCCGGCTGGCGCGCCCGGTTCCAATAGGCGATGGCGATGCCGCTGACGCCGAGCAGCCATTTGTAGCAGGCGGCGAAGGCGAAATCGGCCAGCCCCGCCTCGATGGGCATCCAGCCCGCCGCCTGGGTGTGGTCCACCACCAGCAACGCGCCATGCGCGTCCGCCAGCGCCCGCAGCGCGGCGAGGTCCACGCGCTCGGCGGTCAGGAAACTGACACTGCTGACCGCGATGACCCGGGTGCGCGGCCCGACCAGCGCGGCGATGCCAGCGGGCCCCTCGGCCACGCGCAGCACCACCCCCGGGCGCATGGCAAATGGCGCGGCCAGCGAGGGGTATTCGATGTCGGCCAGCACCACCTCGTCGCCGTCGCGCAGATCCAGCCCCTCGGCCAGCATGGAGACCCCCTCGGCCACGGAGGAGACGAGGCCGATGTCGCCCGTCGCGCAGCCCCAATGGCCCGCGACGCGCGCGCGCAGCCGCGCCACCATCGCCTCCTGCCGCGCATCCCCGGCCAGGCCGTCGGATTTGTCGTCGAGGCAGGCCGAAAGCGCCGCATCCAGCGCGCGCAGGGCGGGCGTCTTGCCGCCGGCGCAGAGGTGGGCCACGCCCGGCGGCATGCGGAAATCGGAGGGGTCGAAGATGGGCTGCATGCGCCCAGCATGCGCCGCCCCGCGAAAAACGCGCAATCCGCCGCGTGCCGCATGGGGGGAACCGGCCTATAACACATGCCTCTCCAAGCAGCCGGTCCACGCATGTCCATCCATGTCGCCCTCACCCACCGCACGACCTACCGCTACGACCGCGCGGTGAACCTCGGCCCGCAGGTGATCCGGCTGCGCCCGGCGCCGCATGCGCGCACCCCCATCCTCTCCTACGCGCTGAAGATCGAGCCCGCGCAGCATTTCCTGAACTGGCAGCAGGACCCGCAGGGCAATTTCCAGGCCCGCGTGGTGTTCCCCGAGCGGGTGACGCAGTTCTCGGTCACGGTGGACCTCGTGGCCGACATGACCACCATCAACCCCTTCGACTTCTTCCTGGAGCCCGAGGCCGAGCACTGGCCCTTCGAATACGACCATGTGCTGGACCATGAACTGGCGCCCTTCCGCCGGCTGGAGCCCGCGGGGCCGCTGCTGAAGGGGCTGCTGGCCGAGATCCCGCGCCAGCGCCAGCACAGCGTGGACATGCTGGTGGCGCTGAACACGCTGATCCAGCGGCGCATCGCCTATATCGTGCGGCTGGAGCCCGGCGTCTGGACGCCCGAGCGCACCCTGGGCGAAGGCCGCGGCTCCTGCCGCGACAGCGCCTGGCTGTTCGTGCAGGCGGCGCGGCACCTGGGCTATGCGGCGCGCTTCTGCTCGGGCTACCTGGTCCAGCTGGTGGCCGATGTGAAGCCGATCGACGGCCCCGAGGGCCCGAGCGCCGACTTCACCGACCTGCACGCCTGGGCCGAGGTCTATCTGCCCGGCGCGGGCTGGGTGGGCTTCGACGCAACCTCCGGCCTGCTGGCGGGCGAGGGCCACATCCCGCTGGCCGCCACGCCGGACCCGCAATCCGCCGCCCCCATCACCGGCATGGTCGAGAAGGCCGAGGTCGAGTTCGGCTTCGAGATGCACCTCACCCGCGTGCGTGAGACGCCGCGCGTCACCAAGCCCTACACCCAGGCGCAATGGCAGGGGATCCAGCAGGCGGGTGCCGCGGTGGACGCCGCGCTGCGCCGGATGGACGTGCGCCTGTCCATGGGCGGCGAGCCCACCTTCGTCGCCGCCGCCGACCGCGACGCGGCCGAATGGAACACCGACGCGATGGGCCCCACCAAGCGCGGCTTCGCCGGGCGGCTGCTGCGCCGCCTGACCCCGCTCTGGGCGCCCGGCGCGGCGCTGGTCCATGGCCAGGGCAAGCTCTACCCGGGCGAGCCCCTGCCCCGCTTCGCCCTGTCCGCCCATTGGCGCCGCGATGGCGAGCCGGTGTGGCGCAACCCCGCCCTGCTGGCCTCCGACGACGATCACGGCGACGCGACCGAGGCCGATGCCGCCCGCTTCGCCCGCGCCCTGGCCGAGCGGCTGCAGCTGGACCCCGCCCTGGTGCGGCCGGGCCATGAGGACATCCACTACTACCTGTGGAAGGAAGGCCGCCTGCCCGCCAATGTGGTGGCCGAGGACAGCCGGCTGCGCGACAAGCTGGAGCGCGACCGGCTGCGGCGGCTGTTCCAGGCCGGCATCGCCACCCCCGCGGGCCATGTGCTGCCGCTGCGCCGCGTGGTGCAGGCGGGCCGGCGGCGCTGGCAGTCGGGCCGCTGGTTCTTCCGCGACGACACCATGTTCCTGCTGCCCGGCGATTCGCCCATGGG
>SKWC01000308.1 GCA_007129145.1 Rubritepida sp. | reverse complement strand
TGCATGATCCGGCGCTTTGGACGGCGCCCGAGCCGGTGTGGCGCCGCCCGGGCGGCTGAGAGTCCGCAGTTGCGCCGGGGGGCGGCTGGGGGTAACCCGGCCGTCATCCGGTTGCAGGTAAGTCGTCACACCCGTCATGTCTCCCGCCACCGAGGGCGACCGCCCCCATCCCCGCGCCGCGCTTGACGCGGCCTCGGTCCGCGACGCCTACCGCCGCTGGGCGGGGGTCTATGACCTCGTCTTCGGGGGTATCGCGGGGCCTGGCAGGCGCCATGCGGTGGCGGCGGTGAACAGGCTGTCGCGCACGGCCGGCCACCGCGTGCTGGAGGTGGGCGTGGGCACCGGGCTGGCGCTGCCCGACTACCTGCCCGACCTGGATGTGGTGGGGATAGATCTCTCGCGCGAGATGCTGCTGCGCGCGCACGGGCGGGTGGCGAAGCAGGAGTTGGCCACGGTGCGGGGCCTGCTGGAGATGGATGCGGAGGCGATGTCCTTCGCCGATGCCAGCTTCGACATCGCGGTGGCGATGTTCACCGCATCGGTGGTGCCGGATGCGAAGCGGCTGTTCGCGGAAATGTCGCGCGTGGTGCGGCCGGGCGGACACCTGCTGTTCGTGAACCATTTCGCGGCCGACCGGGGCCTGCGCTGGTGGGTCGAGCGCAGCACAGCGCCGCTGGGTCGCGTCCTGGGCTGGCATCCGGACTTCAAGCTTGCGGACATCTTCGCCCCCGAGACGCGGATCGAGCGGATGGAGCCCTGCCCTCCGCTGGCGCTGTTCACCCTGGTCGAGGTTCGGAACCCGGGCTGAAGCGCCGGGCCAGCACATCCGCCAGCTTGAACACGAAGGGATTGACCGCGATCGAGATCAGCGCGGTGGCGAGCACCAGGTCGCGCGCGGCCTCGGGCAGGACGCCCTCGGTCACGGCCAGCCCGGCCAGGATGAAGCTGAACTCGCCCACCTGGGCCAGCGAGGCGCCGATGATGAGGGACTCACGCCGTCCGAGGCCGCGCATGCGCGCGATGAGATAGGCGGCGATGGTCTTGCCCACCAGGACGATGAGCACGGCCGCCAGCAGCACCAAGGGCTCGCGCCAGAGGATGCCGGGATCGAAGAGCATGCCGACGGCGACGAAGAACAGCACGGCGAAGGCGTCGCGCAGCGGCAGGGTCTGCTCGGCCGCCTTCTGGCTGAGGGTGGACTGGCCGAGCACCAGCCCGGCGAGGAAGGCCCCGAGGGCGAAGGACACGCCGAACAGCTTGTAGGCGATGTAGGCGATGCCCAGCGCGGTCACGAGCGCGGCGAGCGAGAACAACTCGCGCGAGCGCAGCCGCCCGACCCAGGACAGCGCCCAGGGCAGGAAGCGCGCGCCCACGAGCAGCATGATGGCGACGAAGACCGCGACCTTCGCGAGTGTGAACAGCACGGTGACGACTGTGCCGCCCGTGCCGCCCAGGCCGGCCAGAAGCCCCACGGGCGTGCGGTCCTGGGTGATGGCGGCGAGGATGGGCACGAGCACGAGGGCAAGCACCATCGCCATGTCCTCGACCACCAGCCAACCGACCGCGGCATGGCCATGGGGGGCGCTGAGTTCGCCGCGTTCGGTCAGGGCACGCAGCAGAACCACGGTGGAGGCGACGGAGAGGCAGAAGCCGAAGACGAGGGAGGCCGCGTCGGTCCAGCCCATCAGCTTGCCCAGGCCGTAGCCCATCACGGTGGCGGTGGTCATCTGGATGATGGCGCCCGGGACCGCGATGCCGCGGGCATCGGCCAGTTCCCGCGGCGAGAAATGCAGCCCCACGCCGAACATCAGCAGGATGACGCCGATCTCGGCCAGCTGGCCCGCCGCCGCGAGGTCGCCCACGAAGCCCGGCGTGAAGGGGCCGATGGCGATCCCGGCCAGCAGGTAGCCAACCAAGGTGGGCAGCTTCACGGCCCGCGCCAGCAGCCCCAGGAAGAGCGCATAGGTCAGCCCCAGCGCGATGGTGCCGATCAGCGCGGTTTCATAGGGCATCGAGGAAGCACCGGGTCAGGTGTTCGGTGAAGTCGGTGGGGTCGAGCCGCCTGTCGTCACGGCCAGCCAGGCTGGGTCCATCGCGGAGGGCGCGCTGGCCCAACGATCCTCGCGCCATTCTGGAGACCCCCGGCATGCCCCGCCACGCTAACGCCCGGGGGCTCCGGCTGCCAAGGGCGCCGGGCGGCAAAGCCCTGGGTGCGGCGCGTGACGCACGTCGCCGCCGAAACGCACACGCCCCGCTTCCCGCGATTTGTCGCGGATGCGCAATTGGCTTTGAGTGCCTCATGCCATGCGATAACTTCGTGTTTCTGGGCGATTGCAGGATTGAGCGAAATGGACCGTGAGCCGGTCGAATTGGCGCCGTCACGCACGCTGCGCCAACTCGCCCGGATCGGGTGGCTGGCGGAACAGCCCCTCCACTTCCAGGCGCGCATCGCCGCCATCGGGCGCTGGACGAAGTATCGCCGCGGCGCGCTGCTCCATGACGAGCAACACGAGGGCAAGGCGATCCACGGGCTCGGCGAGGGTTGGGTCGACATCGCGATCAGCATCGGCCCGGATGAGAAGATCGTGATCCACCGCGCCGGCCCCGGCATCTGGGTCGGTGATTCCGCCGCCCTGGCGGGCGCGACACGCGCGGTTTCGGTGCGGGCGGCGGTGGACAACAAGGTGTTCCAGGTCCCGGCCGCCGCCGTGCGCCAGCTCCTGAAGGAGTTCGCGGCAGACTGGGCGTGTTTCTATCGCCTGTCGCACCGCAACACGACGCTCACCCTGCGGGTGGTGGCGGAGCTCTTGTCGCTGCGACCCAAGATGCGCCTGGCCCGGTTGCTGCTGCGCCTGGCCGATCCGACGGCGAAGGTCCGGGCGACACAGGACGAACTCGGGCGGTTCGCCGGCATGAGTCGCGCCACCTTCCGGCGGGCCTCCGGCAAACTGATCAAGGGCGGCGCTATCGGAATGGGCTATGGCGGCCTGCGGATCGCCGACATGGCCGCGCTGCGGGCGATGGCGCGGGGCTACTGAGCCGGGGCCGGAATACCGCCGTCAATAGCGTCAGATGACGCAATTGACGGCGCCAATGTTGGACGCCGCCCCGGGCGGAATCAATACATTCCTTCCTGCATCATCGTCTCCCGCGCTCCGCGCGGGTGGATGCAATCGGAGGGAAGCACCGTGCTGCCGCGTCGCCACGCGCTTGCCCTGCCATTCGCCACGGCCCTGCCGCTCATCATGCCAGCGCGGGCGCGGGCCACCGAGGCGGCGCAGGACGAGGATCTCGCCTACGCCATCGGTGTTCGCGCCTATATCTGGGCCTTTCCGATGATGGATCTGTACCGGACGCTGTGGGAGACGTCCTTCGATCCCGCGCGCGGGCACGATCGGACGGTGAATGAGTTCTTCCGGTTCGAGCGGCTGATCACCCATGAGGACGACTGGGTGATCACGCCGAACAACGACACGATCTACGACCGCGCCTTCATGGACCTGCGCGCCGAGCCAATGGTCCTGTCCATCCCGCAGACGGACCGGCAGTACTGGTTCCCTTGCAGCGACATGCGCCACGACTTCAACGCCAATCTGTCCTGGGACACGGTCGGGCGGGCGGGCGGCAACTTCGCCTTCTGCGCGCCGGGCTGGCAGGGGGTGCTGCCCGAGGGCGTGCGGCGGGTGGACATGGCGACGCCGATCATCT
>SKWC01000330.1 GCA_007129145.1 Rubritepida sp. | reverse complement strand
AAGCATTGGGAATTGTTTTTGTTGTTATTTGGATTGCCTTTTTTATTTCAAATTTCTCTGACGTTCATAATGGATTTGAATAAAGAAGGTGACAAGAACTATTTTTTTTCTTGGACTAAGGGGTATCTGCAAATTCCCCCTGTTTTACTATGTTTGATTTTTGCCGGATTGCTGGCTTGGATATGGGCAATTTCTTGCGGATTACAAAGGTTAATCCCTATGGAAATTAACTTGAATTGGAACAGATTTAAACTATACCTGCTTATATTTTTAATAGGTACAATTGGCTATTATGGATCCTGTAGCACTTGCTTTAATTTAAAGAACTTAGGTTTTGGAAATTTTGAACTTGAAGCTCTACTTAAGCCGGTTTTAATGTTCTGTTTCTTCAATTGTCTTCTCTTTGCGGCAAAAGTATTCAAAACAGCAAAGTTAAAACAGGAAGTTACATTCAAAGCATATGCATTTGAATTCTTTTTAATGTTGTTTTATCCAATTGGGATCTGGATAATCCAGCCAAAAATCTATGAAATAAACAGACAAAAGATTATTATTTCAAACATAGGCTAGAAAATTATGAAGACTTTAAATCTTATAGGAACCAATAAAAAGCTACAAGCTAAAGAGTTTTTCAAAATTTCACGATTCAAACCTTTTATAAAAAAGACGAAGCCACATAAGCATGAAGGTTACTTTGAAATGATTTATATAACAGAAGGTAAAGGCTTTCATTGTATAGAAACAACCTATTATCAGGTTAATACACCGGATTTTTATTTCATGAGGCCAGGTCAGCTCCATTTCTGGCACTTTACTGCTATACCGAAAGGGTACGTTATCATGTTTAAAGAAGAGTTTTTCGATCCGGTAAGGGAAAGCAATACGCTTCAGCAGATCCAATACTTACTCAATTTAAAAAGAATCCCATTTTGGTCTGAACCTAGCGTCGGACAGATTTTTGAGGATATTCTAAAGATCTACCAAGGGAATTCTTTTAATGCAGAAAATGTGATTAAAGGATGCCTAATGGTGCTTTTTTCTAAAATGTCCGAACAATGCGAACTTTCTGACACTACACCGGAATACCCTCTTTGCAACCGGTTCTTAAATTTCTTAACTTCTCAAATGCCTTCTCATCACAAAGTAATAGAATATGCCAGGGAACTGAATACTTCTCCTCAAAATTTAAATCAATCCTGTAAAAAGAAACTAGGAAAAACTGCCTCTCAACTAATTAAAGAACAGCTAATTCTGGAAGCAAAACGAAACCTCCTTCATACGGAGCAAAACATTAATCAAATTGCTGATTATCTACAGTTTAATGATGCTTCATACTTTATTAAATTTTTTAAAAAACATACCGGAGAAACTCCTTTTCAGTTTAAGGCAAATTATATGAAAGACTAGCAATGGAAAATTTATTTAAAATTTTGAGACAAGCATTATTAATCCCAGGAGGTCTTCTTATTGAAATTAGGCACTTTAAACCTAACTGGATGTTGCTATTCAATTTGGTTGGTATAAACGCCATCAAATAAGATGCTTGATTACTAATTAAATACTTTCAAGTATGATTCTTATAAGGATTGTGCAGGCCAATGATTCATTACCAAAAATGAAATTTAATTTTGAAAACGCCCCCGTTTATATAATTAAAACCACCTTATTGCATATACAAGGTTAATGTCCAGAGCTTGGCTTTAATTTTGGATTTTTTATAATCAGATCTATGGGTATAGATATTTTTTACCTACGTATTAAGGTTTGAAATATTCTCCTGTTTATGTGAGCTATCCAGTTTTTTATAAAAGCCTAAAAAGATAAAATTCATGTTTTTTTATACAATTTGAATAATAAGCAAGAATTACAAATACTGCTTGGGATTAGTTTTGATTCATAAAATTTAAAACTCGTTTGAAATGTATCTTTGTAATTTAAGTTTAAAGCCTAAAATATTTATTTACTGTATCTTTTACATTTTTCTTCTTTTTTCATGTAATCCAGACAAAAATGAAAAGGTTAATGGTAAGCCAGAAAAAAAACCAAATATCATCTATATTCTGGCAGATGATTTAGGATATGCAGATATCGGAGCTTATGGGCAGGAATTGATTGACACCCCAAATCTTGATAGGTTAGCCGAACTCGGTATGGTATTTTCAAACCATTACACAGGCAGCACTGTATGCGCACCTTCGAGATCCTCATTGTTGACAGGTCTTCATACTGGTCATACACCTATCAGGGGAAATAAGGAGTTGGAACCTGAGGGTCAAGAAGCAATGCCTGATTCAGTTCTAACAATAGGAAAACTTATGAAAGCTTCCGGTTATAAAACTGGAGCCTTCGGAAAATGGGGGTTGGGCTTTATTGATACTTCAGGTGATCCTAAAAATCAGGGCTTTGACTATTTCTTTGGATATAACTGTCAAAGAATGGCACACAGGTATTATCCTGAATATTTGTGGGAAAATCAGGAAAAGTATTTTCTAGATGGAAATGATTGGGAAAAAAAAGCAATATATGCGCAGGATGTTATCCATGAAAAAACAATGTCTTTTTTGGAAGAAAATAAAGATGAACAGTTATTCATGTATGTACCATTGGTAGCGCCACATGCAGAATTAGCTGTACCTGATGATGAAATATTTCAGAAATATAGAAACCGGTTTGGTGATGAAGAGCCTTATATAGGAAAGAAAGGTGCTGATTATGGTCCTGATTTAGAAATAATCATGTATCAATCGCAAGACTATCCTAGGGCGACTTATGCCGCCATGGTTGAACGTATCGATATATATGTTGGTGAGATTTTAGAAAAAGTTGAAGCTCTTGGCTTGTCTGAAAACACCATTATCATGTTTGCCAGTGACAATGGACCTCATCAAGAAGGAGGGAATGACCCTGAATTTTTCAACAGCAATGGTCCTTATAGAGGTTTTAAAAGAGACCTGTATGAAGGTGGTATAAGAACCCCGTTTATTGTAAAATGGCCCGGTAAGATACAAGAAGGAACCTTCACTGATCATATTTCTACTTTTTGGGATATACTCCCTACACTTGCAGAGATTGTCGGATTTGATAATCTTCCCCCTTTAGATGGAATTTCATTTATGCCTACTTTATTAAACAATAAAGGACAAAAACAACACAAATATCTGTATTGGGAATTTGTTGAGCAGGGAGGTAAGCAGGCAGTAAGAATGGGTAAATGGAAAGCTGTCAAATTGCAGGTCAGAAACACTGAAGAAACAACTGTCGAACTTTATGACCTGGAAACTGACTCCTCAGAGCGAAATGACTTGTCAAAAGATTATCCTGAAATCCTAAAAGAAATGAAGGGAAAAATGGAGGATTCCCATGTAACTAACCCTGTATTTCCGCTTTTTGCAGATGAAGGTGATGAAGACCTGGATATAGTAATTATTGACTAAAAAATTTATAAAATGATAAGATTCGTTTTGATTTGTGCTATAGTTTTTGGAACGTGTTCGGTTTCTTTTGCTCAGGAAAAACTCTTGGATTGGGAAAACCAAAATGTTGTAGGAATCAACAAGGTTGCCCCACATTCTTATTATATACCTTTTGGAACATTAGATGACGCTATTGTTGACGATCCTGAATCATCAGAATATTATTTGAGTTTAAATGGGACTTGGGCTTACCATTGGGCCAAAAAACCACTTGAAAGACCTTTAGAATTCTTCAGAAATGAATTTGATATTT
>SKWC01000350.1 GCA_007129145.1 Rubritepida sp. | reverse complement strand
GCAGATGCAGCACGCCGCGCGCCATTCCAGGACCGGCGCGATGCGTCCGCTCTGGGTGCGATGCGCCCGGATGTTCACCAGCTCGTAAGTCTGCAAGCCGTGCCGGCCGCGCTGCTCCAGCTGCAGGCCGATCTGGTGCGCCACATGCGGCAGGCCGGCCACCGACGCGATGCGCGTCAGGGCGCGGTCGAGAACATCCGCAAGCGGTTGCGGTTGCGCGTCCTGCGGGTGATGCGCTACACCATCGCGTGGGACTGTCGCCCCGCAAGCCTGCGGAATATCAAGGGCTTGGGACAAGTCCCGCCCGGCCCGAAGTATCTGGTCAGGCAGGCTTTTTCCCGCCCTTTCCTGGGCACCACCCTTTCCCATACGACGAGGCGCAGCAGCCCATGGCGCGGACCATGTTCACCCCCGCCGGGCCGATCCACCTGCACCTGCATGACCTGCCCGACGGCTTCGACCTCGGCCCCGTGGTGGCGGTGGACACCGAGGCCATGGGCCTCGACGCGCGCCGCGACCGGCTGTGCCTGGTGCAGCTCTCCTCCGGCGATGGCGCGGCGCATCTGGTCCAGCTGGTCCCGGAATCGCTCGGCGGCCGGGGCTATGCCGCGCCCAACCTGGCCGCGCTGATGGCCGATCCCGCAGTGGTCAAGCTGTTCCACTTCGCCCGCTTCGACGTGGCGCTGCTGCATCACGCCCTGGGGGTGGAGATCACGCCCGTCCGCTGCACCAAGATCGCCTCCAAGCTCGTGCGCACCTACACCGACCGGCACGGGCTGAAGGACCTCCTGCGCGAGTTGCTGGGCGTCGAGATCAGCAAGCAGCAGCAGACCAGCGACTGGGGCGCGCTGGAACTCACCCCCGAGCAATGCGCCTATGCCGCGAGCGACGTGCTGCACCTGCACGCGCTCTGGGCGAAGCTGGAGGCGCTGCTGCGCCGCGAGGGGCGGCTGGAACTCGCGCAAGCCTGCTTCGACTTCCTGCCCGCGCGCGGCAAGCTCGACCTCCTGGGCTATGAGGAGCCCGACCTCTTCCATCACTGAGGGAGCGGGTCAGCGCCCCAGGCCCAGCCGCTCCGCCACGCCGGGCGTGTCCGGCGCCTCGGCATAGACCGCCTCGAAGTCCCGCCTTGCCTGGGCCATGCGCCCCTCGGCCTCATAGGCAAGCGCGCGGGCATGGCGGATGGCGCGGAGCAGTTCCGGGCTGCGCCCGGCGCGGCGGCGCAGCGCCTGGGTGAAGATCTCGCGCGCGGCGGTGTGCATGCCCAAGCGCGCCAGCGCCTCGCCGCGATGCAGCAGCACGGCGGTGTGCACCGCGCAGTCGTTGCCGAGCCCCGCGGTCAGCGCCAGCAGCCGCTCCAGCCCGGCGCGGTCATCCGGCACATCCAGCGCCAGCTCCGCGAAGGAGACCAGCACCACCGGATCGGCCGGGTCCAGCGCGAGCAGCCGCTCGACCTGGGCCAGCGCCCCGGCGCGGTCGCCGGTGAGTTGCGCGATCTCGACCAGTGCCAGCCGCGTGCCGCGCTCCCGCGGCTCGATATGCGCGGTGACCTCGGGCGTCACCGGCAGGCCGATGCGCGGCGTCACGTCGTATTTGGCGAAAACCGCGCCGAGCCTGTCCCGCCCCCGCAGCGCGGCTTCCAGCTGCGCCCGCGCCGGGGCGAAGTCGTCGCGGCTGAGGTGGATCATCCCGGCCGCCCAGGCCGCGTCGGGCAGGCTCGCGGCGGCGCTCTCGAAGCCGCGCAGCGCCTGGTCCATGGCGCCCTCGTTCAGCGCGCGCAGCGCATCCACGAAGCCGCGCTCATCCGCGGGCAAGGTCAGGCGCTGGAAGAAGCCGAGCTCCAGCCGGTCGGGCTCGGCCCGGGCGGCGGGGCGGCCATGCCGCACCGTGTAGAAAAGCCCGGTGCCCGGCAGCCCCACCGTGGCGCGGTTGCCGCGCGGGCTGACGGTGTATTTCGCCCCGCGCGGCCCGAAGGACAGCGAGGCGGCGGATTTGCTGAGGTTCAGCGTCACCCAGGGAGCGAGGCGGATGCGCCGCCAGAAGCGAAAGGACATGCCTTGGAACCTTTGCCACCGCACCGGCGCTTGCAAGGGGGGAATGGGCTGATAACGTCCGTTCCAGACACAGCGCGAGGGCCCGGCGATGCTGCGATTCAGCAATTTCCTCTTCCCGGAGGCGCGCACCCCCGAGGATGACGCCCGCATCATCGAGGAGAGCGTCGCCGAGGCGAAGCTGTGCGAGGCGCTGGGCGTCGAGGTGCTCTGGCTGGCCGAGCATCACTTCGACGGCAATTGCGCCTATGTGGACCCGGTCACCTTCGCCGCCGCCATCCTCTCCGCCACCACGCGGCTGAAGGTGGGGTTCGCGGTGGCGCAGGTCTCGCTGCACCACCCGATGCGCCTTGCGGAACAGATGTCGCTGCTGGACAATCTCTCGAAGGGGCGCGTCATCGTCGGGCTGGGGCGCGGCACCGCCTACAACATCTATGAATATCAGGGCTACGGCATCCCGGCCGAGGAAGCGGGCGAACGCTACGCCGAGGCCGAGGCGGTCATGCTCAAGGCCTGGACCAGCCCCGGCGGCTTCACCCACGAAGGAAAATTCTGGTCGCTGCGCGTGCCGCAGTTCCGCCCCCGCCCCTACACGCGCCCGCATCCGGCGGTGATCCGCGGCGCCTCCTCCGAGGAGGGCGCGCTGCACCTGGCGCGCCGCGGCCTGCCCTTCCTGATGAACGTCCAGACCAATGCGGTGACGCGCGAGCGCCTTGCGGCCTACCGCGCGACAATGGAAGGCGCCGGCTTCGACGCAGCCCACATCGCGCGCTGCCTGGACGGAAGCTGGGTCTGGCGCAACGTCGTGGTGGCCGACACCGATGAGGAGGCGCGCCGCATCGGCGTGCCCGCCTTCGAGGCGATGTCCGCCCAGCGCAAAGCCATGCGCGAGAAGATCCAGGCCGAGCAGGGCGTGAGCATGGAGAAGGCCGCAAAGGTCCACGCCCACAGCGACGTGGCCAAGGGCCTGCTCTGCGGCTCACCCGAGACGGTGGCGGCCAGCATGGCCGAGATCGATGCGACCGGGGTGGGTGGCGTGATCTGCGCCTTCCGCCTTGGGCCCATGACGGCCGAGCAGACCAACCGCTCGATCCGGCTGTTCATGGAGAAGGTGGCGCCGCGCTTCCGGCGGTCCGAAGTGGCAGCGGCGGCGGAGTAGCGCGCATGAACGAGATGTCCCCCCCCGTCACCGGACGCGCCAGCGTCGCGGTGCAGGTGCTGCGCGCCCTGGCACGGCGCGGCACGAAGCGCATCTGGGGCGTTCCGGGCGGCGGCTCCTCACTGGACCTCATCGCCGGCGCCGAGGCGCATGGCATGCGCTTCGTCCTGGCCCGGCAGGAGACGGCGGCCGGCATCATGGCCCTGGCCGATGCGGAACTGACCGGCGCGCCGGGCGCGGTGCTGACCACCAAGGGCCCGGGCGTGTCCAACGCCGCCAACGGCCTTGCCACCGCAGCGCTGGAGCGCGCGCCGCTGGTGCTGCTCTCGGACGGGTTCAGCGCGGCGCAGCAGGAATATGTCACGCACCAGTTCTTCGACCAGTGCCTGGCCACCGCCGCCTATTGCAAGAGCCAGGGCTATGCCCGCGCCGAGGGCGATGACGCGGCCGCCGAGGTGGGCGCGCTGCTCGACCTCGCGATGGCGCATCCGCGCGGGGCGGTGCATCTGGACCTGACCTCGGCCGCGTCGCGGCGGCTGGCGCCCGACGCGCCCGAGCCACCGGCGCCCG
>SKWC01000163.1 GCA_007129145.1 Rubritepida sp. | reverse complement strand
GCGCATGCGCCCTGCCGCCGGCTCATGCACCCAGACATGGGCAGCGCCCGAGGGGTCGGCATCCACCGCGGCCACCGGCACGCGAAGCGCCCCGGCCCCCGCGCCGTTGCGGGCGCTGATCCGCACGCTGGCCGTCATGCCGGGCAGCAGCAGCCCGCCCCCGGGGCGCGCCAGTCCGAAGCGCACCTCATAGGTCTGGGCCACCGCATTGGGCTCGGTGCGGATCTCGCGGAAGGTCAGCGGCAGGGGCGCGTCCTCGCGACCGGGCAGCACCACTTCGGCACGCAGCCGCGCGGGGTCGCCATGGCGGGACAGCAGCTCGCCCGGGATGGCGACCGAGACGCGCCATTCCGTCACATCCTGCAGCCGCAGCACGGCGGTGCCCCCCGCCAGCACGCTGTGGGGTTCGGCCAGGCGCTGGGTCAGCAGCGCGTCGAAGGGCGCGACCAGCCGGGCGTGTTCGAGGTTCAGCCGAGCGCGGGCGAGTTCCGCCTCGCTCAAGGCCAGCGCCGTCTCGGCCTGCTCGATGGCCGCGCGCGAGGCGACGGCGGCGCCCAGCGCGCGCTGGCGGCGCATGTCGCGCTCGGCCTGGACGTGCCGTGCCTCGGCTTCCGCCAGGGCGATGCGCAGCGGCGCCTCGTCCAGCCGGGCCAGCACGCTGCCGGCGGGAACGAACTGCCCCTCGCGCCAGGGCAGTTCCAGCAGCAGCCCGCCTTGGCGGAAGGCGATGTCCACGGTGCTCACCGCGTCCAGCCGGCCGACGAAGAGGCGCGTGGTGTCGGCCTCCACCGCCTCGACCGGCGCGAGGCGCACGGGGCGCGCGGGCTCGGCCTCCGCAGGGGCGGCGGCTTCGGAGTTGCAGGCGGCGAGGGTGGCCAGCAGCAGCAGGGCGGCGGGGCGCGGGAGGCGCATGGGTGTCTCGGGCGGCTCGCGGGCGCTGGATGGCGCCACGCTTCGGCGGGTAGTTAGATAGAACGATCTAACTATGCAAGCCTTGATCCGCGCCCCGGCTTGCGCCACTTGCTGCTGCGCAAGGGGAGAGGGGCGTGCGCATGGTCCGCAAGGCGGATGCGGGGCTGCAGGAGGAGCGGCGGCGGCAGATCCTGGACGCCGCGCTCGCGTGTTTCCGCCGCTCGGGCTTCCGCGGCGCCTCCATGGCCGAGATCTGCCAGGAGGCCGGCATGAGCGCGGGCCACCTCTACCACTACTTCCCCGGCAAGGAGGCCATCGTGGAGGCGCTGTGCGCGCGCGACCTCGGGCTGTGCCTGGCCGTGCTGACCGAGGCGCAATCCGCCCCCGCCTTCGCGGAGGTGCTGGTGGCGCGCGGCGCCGAGGAGATCACCGCCGCGATCGGCACCAACTCCCCCACCTTCATCGAGATCATCGCGGAATCCGCCCGCAACCCGCGCGTCGCCGCCATACTGACCGGCTTCCAGCGCGAGATGGAGGCGATGCTGGCCGGGGGGCTGCGGGCGGCGCAGGCGCAGGGGCGGCTGCCGCTGGCGCTGGATGCCGATGCGGCGGCGGCCGAGATCAGCCTGATCGTGGACGGGTATTTCGCGCGCTGCGCCGCCAATCCGGATTATGACGCGACCGGTGGGCGGGTGCATCTGCGCCGCCTGCTGGCCCGCGCGCTGCGCCCCGACCCGGCGCCGGGCTGAGACGCTGCCTCAGCCCGGCCGGCAGGTGGTCAGGCTTGCGGTGGCGAAGCCGGGCACGCCGCTGGGTGCGACGCTCAGGCGCAACTCGCTGTTGCCCAGCACCAGCAGTTCCTCCAGCGGCATGCCGGTGCGCACGCGGCTGCCGCCGGCAACACCCAGCCCTGCGATGGTGACCTCCGCCGCCTGCGCGGGGTCCGCGGCGGTGACGGGCGCCTGGGCGCTCACCCGGATCATGCCCTCGGCGAAGGTGGTGGTGTCGTCATCGGCGCCGCGCGGCCCGATGCCGATGCGGAAGCGGCGCGACACCGCCGGCCCGCCGCAGCGCTCCACCGCGCCGGCATGGTCCAGCACCTGCGCCAGGCGCTGGGTGGTCAGCCCCGCCTCCATCCGCCCGCGCAGCTGCGCCATGAGATCGGCCACCGGGCCGCGCGGCACCTCGGTGTCGTAGCGCCGCTGCAGCGCCGCCTGGGCGGCGCGCGCGGCGTTCAGCTCGGACTGCAGGCGTTCATTGCGCTGCTCCAGGTCGCGCAGATTGGCCTCGCTGCGCAGCAGGCGCTGGCTCAGCCGCTCGACATCGGCGCGGGCGAGCTGCGTGCCGGTCTGGTGCGCGGCGAAGCCGATGGCCACGAAGATGCCGGCGATCGAGAGCCACTTGATGGCCTGCCACCAGTTCTGCCTGTTGCGATCCCGCCTGCGTCGCACCGCGCGCACCTCGCTGCTGCCTGAACCGCCCCGCGCCAGGGCCGGGTCTTCTTAGGGGGCCATCCCGGCCGGGACAACCGGCGCTGGCCGCGCGCTTGCGGCGGCGTCCTGCCGCTGCCTAAGCTTCGCGCCCGATCCCTCGGCCCAAGGACACGCGCCCCATGAAGCTCCCCGTGAAGCTGATAGACCTCAGCCGACCCATCACCCACAAGATGCAGCGGCTGGTGAACCACCCCACCATCGAGGTCTATCCCTTCAGCACCCACCAGGAGAAGCGGGTTGACCAGGGCTATGAGTTCTCCTCGGCCACCATGGTGCTGCACATGGGCGACCATGGCGGCACCCATGTGGACGCGCCGGTGCATTTCGACGAGCGCCCGGGGGCGGCGACCATCGACCAGATGCCGCTCGAGACCTTCTTCACCGAGGCGCTGTGCCTCGATCTGACGCATGTGCCCGACCGCACCGACATCACCATCGCGCATCTGGAGGCGGCCGAGGCCGCGGCGGGGGTGGCCATCCAGCCCGGGGATACGGTGCTGCTCTACACCGGCTTCTACAGCCGCGCCGCCGGCACGGATGGCTACATCACCGACTTCCCCGGCCTGACCAAGGAAAGCGCCACCTGGCTGGGCAAGAAGGGCATCGCCGCCTTCACGGTGGAATCCGTCAGCCCCGGCCGGCCGGGCCGCAACAATTTCGAGGTGCATCATGTCTGCCGCGACATGGGCTTCACCCACTATGAGGGGGTGGTCAACCTCGACAAGGTGGTGGGGAAGGGGCGGTTCCACTTCCTGGGCATCCCCCTGAAGATCATGGGCGGCACGGGCAGCCCGGTGCGCGCCGTCGCGATGCTCGACGCATGAGCGGCGCACCGGCCTGGGGGCTTTCGGCCGCCGAACTCGCCGCCGCCTACCGTTCGGGCGGCCTGACGCCGGAGGCGGCGCTGGAATCCTGCATGGAGCGGCTGGCGGCGGTGAATCCGCTGCTGAACGCCGTGATCCATGTGGATGCCGAAGGCGCACGCGCCGCGGCGACCCAGAGCAGCGCGCGCTTCCGCGCGGGCGCGCCGCTCGGCCCGCTGGATGGCGTGCCGGTCACGGTGAAGGACAACCTCCATGTCGGCGGGATGCCCGCGGGCTGGGGCAGCCGGCTGTTCGATGGGCACATCGCCCCGCGCGACGACATCCCGGTGGCGCGGCTGCGCGCGGCGGGGGTGGTGATCATCGGCAAGACCAACACGCCCGAGCTGGCGCTGTCCGGCCACACCGACAACCTGGTGCATGGCGCGACCGGCAACCCCTGGGCGCCCGAGCTTTCACCGGGCGGCTCCAGCGGCGGTGCGGTGGCGGCGGTGGCGGCGGGCATCGGTGCGCTGGCCATCGCGACGGACGCCGGCGGCTCGCTGCGCCGGCCGGCCTC
>SKWC01000371.1 GCA_007129145.1 Rubritepida sp. | reverse complement strand
CGGAGGCGCGGGCGCATCTGCTGGCGCGGCGGCAGTTCGGCCAGCCCCTGGCCGCCCAGCCCGCGCTGGGGGCGGTGATGGCGGATGCGGCTGCCGAGGCGCTGGCGGCGCGCTGCATGGCGCTGGAACTCAGCCGCGCGCGCGACGATGGGCGCCTGCGCCCTGCCGATGCGGCCGCCGCGAAGCTCTTCGCCACCGAGGCGCTGGGGCGGGTCGCGGACAGGATGCTGCAGATGTTCGGCGGCGCGGGCTATCTGGAGGATTCGCCCGTTTCGAGACTGTGGCGCGACGCGCGGCTTTTGCGCATCCTGGATGGGACCTCGGAGATCCAGCGCGTGGTGGTCGCGCGCGGCGTCTTCGCGGCCGATCCGAGAGACGAGACATGACGCGACCCTTCACCTGGGTTCTGCTGGCCACGCTGCTGCTGCCGGGCGGGGCCGGGGCTTCCATCGCCGGGCTCTGGGGCGATTGCGAAGTCGCCTGCACGCCCGGCAACACGCATTGCCTCGGCGAGGAACTGACCTTCGAGCTGCATGGCGACCATCGCTGGACCATCTTCCTCGACGTCGAGCCGGGAGCCGAGGGCGCCCCACCCGTGCTGAGCGTCGAGATCGCGCGGCACCGCATCATGCAGCAGGGCGCGGAGACGGTGGTGGAGTGGCGCAGCCCCGGCGACGTCAGCCGCTCCATCATCCGCAGCCGCACCTCCGATCGGATCGATTGGCGGGCTGCCGAGTGCACGGAGGACTGCGACTTCGCCATGTGCCGGCTGGACAACGACGCCCAGCCGGCGACGGGCGTGCTGCGCTACATGGCGGCGCTGTGGGCGGATGCGCCCTGGCGCATTCCGGCCTCGGTGCAGGCCGGGCCGGCGTCAGAGGCGATGTTCCCGGACGCGCGCTTCGCGCTGGTGTTTCCCGCGCCGCGCGGCACGCCGGACTTCGCCCTGGTCGCTGGCGCACCGATGCCTTCCCAGGGCCAGACCGTGCTGGCGCTGCGGCCCGGGCTGAGCCTCGTGCTGTGGGAGGGAAGCGCGGTTGACGCCGAGGAGATCCGCCGCTTCTTCGGAGAGGATTGACGCATGGAGCCCGGCCTCAATCCCCGCGCGGTGCTGTTCGACCTGCTGACCGCCCTGCTGGACAGCTGGACCCTGTGGGACCGCGTGGCCGGCGGCGAGGAAGCGGGGCGGCGCTGGCGGGCCCATTACCTCGAGATCACCTATGGCTGCGGCCCCTACCGCCCCTATGAGGCGCTGGTGGCCGAGGCCGCCGCCGCGGCCGGCCTGCCGCAATCCGTGGCCGAAGCGCTGCACGCCGAATGGGGCCGGCTGGAGCCCTGGCCGGAGGTGCCCGCCGTGCTGGCTGGCTTGCGCGCGCGCGGCCTGCGGCTTGGCGTGGTGACCAATTGCTCGGTCGCGGCCGGGCGGCGCGCGGCCGCGCGCTGCGGCGTGCCCTTCGATGTGGTGATGACCGCCGAGGAAGCGGGGTTCTACAAGCCGCGTCCCGAACCCTACCGCGCCGCGCTGGCGGCCTTTGGGCTGCCGGCCGGGGAGGTTCTGTTCGTCGCGGGCTCCTCGGCCGATGTGCCGGGGGCGGCGGGGGTGGGGATGCCTGTGGTCTGGCACAACCGGGTCGGGCTGGCCGCCCGGCCGGGGGCGAAGCCGCTGCATGAGGCGCGCCGGCTCGACGAGGCGATCGCCGCCGTGCTGCCGGGGTAGCCCTGGCGCCGCGCGCGGCCTATCCCTTGCGCTGACGCTCAGACCGGGAGACCTGCCCATGGACATCGCGACCCCCGCCACCACCCGCGAGGATGCGCTGGCCCGCCGCTATGGCGGCGCCGATGCCGCGCCCGCCGCGGGGCCCTGGAACGACACCATCGCGCTGATGCTGAACCACCGCTCGGTGCGCGGCTACCGGCCGGACGCGCTGCCCGAGGGCACGCTGGAGACGCTGCTGGCCGCCGCGCAATCGGCCGCCACCAGCTCCAACCTGCAATGCTGGTCGGTGGTGGCGGTGCGCGACCCGGCGAAGAAGGCCGAGCTTGCGCGGCTGGCGGGCAACCAGAAGCACATCGACCAATGCCCGCTGTTCCTGGTGTGGCTGGCCGATCCCTCGCGCAACGCCCGCTTGGCCGATGCCGCCAACACCACGCTGGCGGGGCTGGAGTTCTTCGAGAGCTTCCTGGTCTCGGCCATCGATGCGGCGCTGGCGGCGCAGAATGCCGTCCTGGCGGCGCAGTCGCTGGGCATGGGCACGGTCTATATCGGCGCGCTGCGCAACCGCCCGGACGAGGTGGCGGCGCTGCTCGACCTGCCGCCCGGCTGCGCGGCCGTGTTCGGCCTGTGCGTGGGCTATCCGGCCGCGGGTGCGGAGGGCGAGGTGAAGCCGCGCCTGCCCCAGCCGGTGGTCTGCCATGAGGAGCGCTACGATGCGGCGAATGAGCCCGCGCTGCGCGCCGAATACGACCAGCGCATGGCCGAGTTCTCGAAGCGCAACGAGATGGCCCAGGCCACCTGGAGCGAGCGCGTCATCGGCCGGCTGGGCACCATGAAGGCGCTGAACGGCCGCGACCGGCTGTTCGGCCTGCTGCGCCAGCTGGGCTTCCCCCTGAAGTAGGGGGAGGAACCCCTCAGGCCGGCAGCGGGAAGCGGTCGAGGTAGGGCTGGTACTCCGGCTCCACGTCGATCGCGAGGCTGGCCAGCGTCCGGACCACCGCGCAGTAGAAGGCGGTGGTCAGGGTGAAATCCACCATCTGCGCATTGTCGAAATGCGCCTGCAGGGCGGCGAAGCTTTCGGCCGAGAGCCCGCCCTCATGCACCTCCTTCGCACCCTGCAGCACCAGGGACGTCAGCGCGTCGAGGCCATGCGCGCCGCCCTCGTTCCAGGCGATCAGCCCATGGATGTCGGCCTCGGTGACGCCGAACTCCATGCCGATCTTCACATGATGCGACCATTCGTAGGGCGAGCGTGCCAGCCAGCCGATCTGCAGGATGGCGAGCTCCCGCAGGCGGGGGTCGAGCTTCGCGTCGTAGCGGATGTACTTGCCGAGCGCGCTGAACACGCGGTCCGCGCCGGGGCTGTTCACCAGGCAGCGGTGCAGGGTGATGGGCCGCGAGAGCAGGTCCTGGTCGTCGGGGCCGAGGTCCGCGCGGGAGAGGTAGGGCAGTCGGGCCATCAGATGTTTCCAAATCCTGGGGCGGCGCGCAGCGCCTCGGTGGTGTCGAAGTCGCGCAGCACGCCGTCATCGGCCATCTCGACCTCGACGAGGCGGTCGGCGTGGCGGCCGACCAGCTGGCGCGCGCCCACATCGCCGGTGATCTCCATCATGGCGGGGAAGAACTCCCGCCCCCAGAGCACCGGGTTGCCCTGCTTGCCGCGGTAGGTGGGCTGGACGATGGCGCGGCCTTCCTCGGGGTCGAAGGCGGAGACCAGGCGCTGGATCATGGCCGGGCTGACGAGGGGCATGTCGCCCAGCGCCACCAGCACGCCCTCGGCCTCCGGCGGCAGGGCGTCGATGCCGGCCTTGAGGCTGGAGGAAAGGCCCTGGGCGTAGTCCTCGGCATGGGCGAGGATGACCGGGCGGCCGGCCAGCACCTCCTCCACGCGCTCACGGTCATGGCCGGTGACGACCAGCACCGGGCGCAGCCCGCTGGCCACCACCTGGTCCACCACGCGCGCGATCATCGGCACGCCCTTGTCGTCGTTCACCAGCAGCTTGTTGAGCGGCGCCATCCGGCGCGACCGTCCGGCCGCCAGCACCACGGCGGCGACCTGGCGCGGGCGGCG
>SKWC01000313.1 GCA_007129145.1 Rubritepida sp. | reverse complement strand
GCGTGGAAGCCGCCGCGGTGCTGACAGCGCTGGCCGCGCGCAGCGCCGGCGGCGCGGTGGAGCTGGTCGAGGTGGGCGGCGGCTTCGCCTTCCGCACCGCGCTTGACCTCGCCCCCGCCATCACCCGCGTGGTGGAGGTGCCGCGCCGCCTGCCCCGCGCGGCGATGGAGGCGCTGTCCATCATCGCCTACCACCAGCCCGTCACCCGCGCCGAGATCGAGGAGATCCGCGGCGCCGCCCTGGCCCAGTCCACGCTCGACGCGCTGCTGGAGGGGGGGCTGGTGGCGCCGCGCGGCCGGCGCGAGACGCCGGGCCGGCCGACGCTGTGGGGCACCACGCCGCGCTTCCTCGATCATTTCGGGCTGAAGTCGCTGAACGACCTGCCCCGGCGCGAGGAGCTGGTCTCGGGCGACCTGCTGGACGGCGCACCGCCGCTGCTGCCCGACGGCGGGGCGCAGCGCGCCGCCTGATGGAACCGCCGCAGGCGGTCTTCGAGTCCGACTACCGGCGCCTCGGCCGCGCGGTGGTGGGGGTGCTGCTGCTCCTGGCGGGCTTCATGACGCTCGTGGTCGTGGTCGCGAACCAACCCGATCTCGGCCCGGGCGTGGAGAATCTTCTCATCCTGGCCTTCTTCGGCACTGTCCCGGGCATGCTGGGCATTTTGTTCAACAGCCTGCGGCGGCACCGCTGGAGCGTTTCGCCGGAGGGGCTGCTGGTCGAGGAGATGCCGCGTGTCCGCCTCACCTCGCGCCGCCGCCGCGCGCTGATCCCCTTCGCCGAGATCCGCGCACTGCGCCGGCTGGAGCGCGGGCTGCACCTGCTGCTGGAGGTCGAGACCCGCGACGGGCGCCGGTACGTGCTGGGCGAGGCCCTGCGCCCCGCGCCACCCGGGCTCGATGCCTTCCAGGCCGCCCTGGCGGGAACGGCCGCGGCGGCGGGGCACTCCCTGCCGCCCGTGCGCGAGGGGCTGGACGGGCTGAGCCGCCCGCCCGGCCTTATCCTTCAGGCGGTGCTGCTGGTGGCCACCCTGCCGCTGCCCGCGCTGGTGCTGTGGATGTTGTTCGTGGACCCGCCGGACGTCCGGCCGCGCGGCGAGGGCTGACCAGCCGGCGCGCCTAACCGGCGCGACTTGCCCCGCGCGCCTAACCGGCGCGACACAGCCAGCGCGCCTAACCGGCGCGACGCCAGGTCAGCACCAGCACGTCGCGGCAGGAGGGCAGCGCGGGGTCGGCGGGTTCAACCGGGGTCACGCCATGCATCACGCGCCGGTCGTCCAGCACCGTCAGGTCCAGCAGCCCGTCCAGTGTGAAGCGCGCCAGCTGCGTCCCATCGGGCGCGGCCACCAGCGTCTCGCCGCCCTGCAGGTTGCGCCGGTCCAGCATGGCGATCAGCACCGCATCCACCCCGTCATGGTGCACGCCCTCGGGGGTCGGCAGGCCGGGCGCGCCGGCGGCGGCCTCGATGCGGAACTGGTGCATCTCGACGAACCAGGGCCGGCTGGGTTGCAGCGCATCCGCCACGCCGCGGCCCAGCGCCAGCAGCGCCTGGCAGGCGGGGCTGGCCGCCACATCATCCTCGACCGGGGCGAACCAGCGGTCCACGCCGCCATTCAGCCGGTTGTGCACCACCGCCTGGAAATGCGGCCGGTGCAGCCCGCGCCGATGCGCCGCATCGCCGGGCAGGGCGGCGAAATTGGCGATGCGCCGCCGGCGGTAGCGCCCGCCATCGGCCATGAAGTCGTCGATCTCCAGCCTGTCCCAGCTTGCGGCGAAATCGGCCAGCGCGGCATCTGGCAGGCCCAGCAGGGCGCGGGTCTCGGCGGGGCGCAGCCGGGCGAAGCCCTGCGTCCGCACGGCCTCGTTCAGGGCGGCCTGCGCGCCCGCGGCCAGGGCCGGCGGGTTGGGCGAGGGCATTGCCGGGACCGAAGGCTCGGCCATGGTCTGGGACAAGGTCATGACGGCTCCCCGATCGGCGGCGCGGCGCCGGTCATGTCAGCGAGGATTTCGGCCACATGGCGCACCTTCACCGTGCTGCCCTCGCGCTTCAGACGGCCGGCCATGTTCAGCAGGCAGCCCATGTCGCCGGCCAGCAGCGTGCCGGCGCCGGTGGCGGCGATGTCGCGCGTCTTGTCGGAGACCATGCGGGTCGAGATCTCGGGGTATTTCACGCAGAAGGTGCCGCCGAAGCCGCAGCAGGTCTCGGGCTCGGCCATCTCGGCCAGTTCGAGGCCGGCGACTTGGGCCAGCAGGGCGCGCGGCTGCGCCTTCACGCACAGTTCGCGCAGCCCCGAGCAGCTGTCGTGGTAGGTGACGCGCCCGGCATGGGCGGCGGGCGGCGGTGCGGTGCCCAGCACATCCACCAGGAATGCGGTCAGCTCATGGGTGCGCTCGGCCAGCGCCTCGGCCTGGGCGTGCAGGGTGGGGTCGGTGCCGGCGAAGATCGCGGGGTAGTGGTGGCGGATCATCGCCGCGCAGGAGCCCGAGGGCGCCACCACATGCTCATACCCCGCGAATTCGCGGATCACGGCGCGGGCGATGTCCTGGGCGGTGGCGCGGTCGCCACTGTTGTAGGCTGGCTGGCCGCAGCAGGTCTGGGCCTGGGGCACCTCAACGCGGCAGCCCGCGGCCTCCAGCAGGCGCAGGGCGGCGAACCCCACCGAAGGCCGGTGCAGGTCAACCAGGCAGGTCACGAAGAGGGCGACGCGCGGCTGGGCCATGACACGCTATCTAGGCGCGAAACCGGGCGCCGGAAATGTCGCGGCGACGACTTTGTGACAGCGCCGCACGCGGGGGTGGGACGCGGCCCGCACAGGCCGCGCCCCGTTGCACCACGGCTCAGCCGTCCAGGTCGAAGCGGTCCAGCTCCATGACCTTCACCCAGGCGGCGACGAAGTCCTTCACGAACTTCCCGCCGTTGTCGGCCTGGGCATAGACCTCCGACAGGGCGCGCAGCTGCGAGTTGGAGCCGAACACCAGATCCACCCGGGTGCCGGTCCACTTCACCGTGCCGGTGGCGCGGTCGCGGCCCTGGAACTCCTCGGCGGTCTCGTCGGTCGGCGCCCACTCCGTGCCGATGTCCAGCAGGTTGACGAAGAAGTCGTTCGTCAGCTGGCCCGGCCGGCTGGTCAGCACGCCATGCGGCGAGCCGCCGTGGTTGGCACCCAGCACGCGCATGCCACCCACCAGCGCCGTCATCTCGGGCGCAGTCAGGGTCAGCAGCTGCGCCTTGTCCACCAGCTGCTCCTCGGCCGAGACGGTGAAGCGCGCCTTGCGGTAGTTGCGGAAGCCGTCGGCCTCGGGCTCCAGCACGGCGAAGCTGTCCACGTCGGTCTGCGCATCCGTCGCGTCGGTGCGGCCCGGATGGAAGGGCACCGCCACGTCATGGCCCACGTCCTTGGCCGCCTTCTCGATGGCCGCGCAGCCGCCCAGCACGATGATGTCGGCCAGCGAGACCTGCTTGCCGCCGGCGTTGAAGGCCTTCTGCACGCCCTCGAGCCTGGCCAGCACCTCGGTCAGCTGGGCCGGCTGGTTCGCCTCCCAGTCCTTTTGCGGCGCGAGGCGGATGCGCGCGCCATTGGCGCCGCCCCGCTTGTCCGAGCCGCGGAAGGTCGAGGCCGAGGCCCAGGCCGTCTGCACCAGCTGCGACACCGACAGGCCGGTGGCCAGGATCTGCGCCTTCAGCGCGGCGATGTCGGCCGCGTCCACCAGCCTGTGCGTCACCGGCGGGACGGGGTCCTGCCAGATCAGCTCCTCCTGCGGGACCATGGCGCCGAGGTAGCGGTTCTTCGGCCCCATGTCGCGG
>SKWC01000175.1 GCA_007129145.1 Rubritepida sp. | reverse complement strand
GCCGGGGTCAGGGTGAAGGTGGTCTGGCTGACACGCCCCCGCGCCGGGATGCCCGGCCCCACCGTGCCGCGGCGCGAGGCGCGCACATGCATCACATCCGTGAGCAGGCTGAAGCGGTTGACCTGCGCCTCGCCCGCCAGGAACAGCGCGCCATCCATGTCTCGGATCTGGTCCGAGAAGGAGCGCGAGAAGCGGATGGTCGGCGCCCCGGCGAAGGGGGTGGCGTTGCCGCTGATGCCCGCCGCCCAGACATAGGGCATCAGGCTGAAGTTCCATCGGTCCGGCGCGGGCGCCTGCGCCGCCGCGGGCGCTGCGAGCAGGGCGCCGAGGCCACCCGCCAGGATTCCGGAACGCCAGGTGAACCGCATCATGCCAGCATGTCCTTGTGCACGCGCCCGCCCTTCATGATGAGGCGCAGATTGGCGGCCGGATCCTCCAGCCAGCCCAGCCCGGCTTCCGGATCGCCATCCACTACCAGAAGATCCGCCAGCGCCCCCTCCGCGATGACACCCAGCGCGCCATCATAGGGGTTGCGCGGCCCCGACAGGGCCAGCAATTCGCCCGCGGCGCCGGTGGCGAGGTGCAGCGCGTCCAGCGGCGCCATGAAGTTGGCGAATTTCCCAAGCTGCCTGCCCATGCGGCGCGACAGTTCGGCGCTGAACAGCACATCCGTGCCGAAGCTCATCTTCACCGGATGGCGGCTGGCGAATTCGAAGGCGCGCACCGTGCCCTCGGAAACCTCCAGCTGCTTCTGGCGCCGCCGCGGGTCGGGTTGCGGGTTGGCGTCCTCATCGGCCAGGAAGGGCTGGATGCTCCACCAGGCGCCGGCATCGGCCATCATGCGCACTGTCTCCTCATCGGCCAGCTGGCCGTGCTCGATGGAGCGCACCCCGGCGGCCAGGCAGCGCTGGATGCCGGCGGGGTTGTACACATGGGCGCAGACATAGGTGCCCCAGTCGGCGGCGGCCCGCACGGCGGCGCGCATCTCCTCCTCGGTGAATTGGATGGTGTCCAGCGGGTCATAGAGCGAGGAGACGCCGCCGCCAGCCATGATCTTGATCTGGCTCGCACCCTTCATCAGCTGCTCGCGGGTGCGGCGCAGCACCTCGGGCACGCCGTCGGCGATGGCGAAGACGCCCTCCGATTCCGAGCGGTTCGCGGGGGTGGAGGGCATGCGCGGCAATTCGTGCAGCATGCGGAAGTCGCCATGGCCCGAGGTCTGCGACAGCGCGGCACCCGAGGGGAAGATGCGCGGCCCCGGCAGGATGCCGCGGTCAATCGCCAGCTTCACCCCGAATGAGGGGCCGGCCACGTCGCGGATTGTGGTGAAGCCCTGCATCAGCATGGACCCGGCGATCTGGCCGGAGACCAGGTGCACGAAGCCGATGTCGCCCGCCAGCGCAGCGAGTTGCGATACGCCGGCCAGGGTGACGTGGGCGTGGGTGTCGATCAGGCCGGGGATGACGGCGCGGCCGCCGCAATCGATCACCCGCGCATCCTCCGGGCCCTGGCCGGGGCGGGGCAGGGCGGTGATGCGCCCGCCCTGGACCAGGATGTCATGGCCCGTGCGCATGCTGCGCGCCGTGCCGTCGAACAGGCGCAGGTTGGTCAGGCGGATGGGGCGCTCGGCCTCCTGCGCGCGGGTCTCGCGCGGGCCGAGGCCGAAGCCGGCGAACATGCCCAGGATCGCGCCCGCGCCGCCCAGCATCTCGCGCCGGCGCAGGTCCTTCTCGAGACGCGCATAGGCGGCCAGGGTGCCCGGCGCGCCGCAGCGGCAGTGGTCAACGCCGTCATCGGCCCACAGGCCTGTGCGCGCTGAACGGCCGCAGCCGCATACCGCCTGGAACATTCCGCGAATCCCCACCGATTGCATCATAATGGATGCATGCTGCGGCGGGTCAGGGCAAGGCAAACCCCTCCGCCGACGCGCCTACTCCGCCGCGACCGCCGCCTGCCTCGCCGCCTCTTCCTCTGCCTTGCGCCGGGCTTCCTCGGCGGCCAGCAGGGCGGCGCGCTGCTCCACCAGCCCGACCAGGTGGTCCACCATGGCGTCCGTGTCGGTGGTGTGGTCCTGCTTGCCGGCGGAATAGACCATGTGCCGCCCGGCGCCGCCGCCCGTCAGACCGATGTCGGTCATAAGCGCCTCGCCGGGGCCGTTCACCACGCAGCCGATGATGGACAGGCTGATCGGCTGGGTGACGTGCGCCAAGCGCTCCTCCAGCTTCTCCACCGTGCGGATCACGTCGAAGCCCTGCCGCGCGCAGGAGGGGCAGGAGATGATCTTCACGCCCCGATGCCGCAAATGCAGCGACTTCAGGATGTCCCAGGCGACGCTCACTTCCTCCTCGGGCTCGGCGCTGAGGGACACGCGCATGGTGTCGCCGATCCCGGCCCAGAGCAGGTTGCCCAGGCCGATCGAGGACTTCACCGTGCCGGCGCGCTTGCCGCCGGCTTCGGTGATGCCGATGTGCAGCGGGTGGTCGCAGGCTTCGGCCAGCTGCGTGTAGGCGGCGACCGCCATGAACACGTCGCTGGCCTTCACGCTGATCTTGAACTCGTGGAAATCGTTCTGCAGCAGGTGGTCGGCGTGCCACAGCGCGGATTCGACCAGCGCCTCCGGGTTGGGCTCCCCGTATTTCTCCAGCAGGTGCCTCTCCAGGCTGCCGGCATTCACCCCGATGCGGATCGAGCAGCCATGGTCGCGCGCGGCCTTCACCACTTCCTTCACGCGCTCGGCGCTGCCGATGTTGCCCGGGTTGATGCGCAGGCAGGCGGCGCCCGCCTGGGCGGCCTCGATGGCGCGGCGGTAGTGGAAATGGATGTCGGCCACGATCGGCACATTCACCTCGCGCACGATCTCATGCAGCGCGGCGGTGCTTTCCTCATCCGGGCAGGAGACGCGCACGACATCCACGCCCGCCACCTCGCAGCGGCGGATCTGCGCGATGGTGGCCGCCGCATCGGAGGTGAGGGTGTTGGTCATGGTCTGCACCGAGATCGGCGCATCGCCGCCCACCGGCACCTTGCCGACCATGATCTGGCGGGACTTGCGGCGGAGGATCTGCTGGTAGGGGCGGTAGCTCATCCGGACCTCGTGCAAAGCGGGTGCTGCGCCCGCAATATAGTCGCAGCCGCCGCCTCCCGCGAGTGTCGGCTGCGTGACAGGGCTCAGCCGGCGTGCGGTTCCTCGATGCGGCGCAGCCGGACATGGGTGCCGTCCACGCCGAGCACCACCACGCGGTCGCCCTCGGCCACTGCGTCATCGGCCGTGCCCCACCAGTCGCTGTCGCCGATGCGCACGCGCAGCAGCGGGCCCGAGGCCTCGATGACGACGCCGAAGCGCCCCTCGACCAGCGAGGCGGGGGTGTTCAGCGCCTCGGCCTGCGGCCGGCGGCGGCGCAGCGCGAGCGCCAGCACGATCCAGGCCGCCTGGACCACGACGAAGACCCAGACCGTCGCCGCGAAGGACAGGCCGGGCCAGGCCAGCAGCACGAGGCCGGTGCTGACCGCCCCGAGACCGGCCCAGATCAGGAACACCCCGGGCACGATCAACTCAGCGCCGGCCAGGACCAGCCCGGCCAGGATCCAGATCAGAGCCGGGGTCATCGCCTCAGACCTGCGGCACGGAGGGGCGCGGCGGCGGCGGCGGCGGCGGGGTGCGCGGCGTGGGGGCGAGCAGGGCGCCGGCGGCGCCATCGCCCGGGTTCACGCGCAGCAGTTCCATCGCCTGGGTGATGCCCCCGGCCAGCGCCGTGGCCTCCATGGGCACCACCACGAGGCGCGAGGAGGGGTTGGCCGCCATCGCCTCGAAGGCCTTC
>SKWC01000458.1 GCA_007129145.1 Rubritepida sp. | reverse complement strand
GGGTCCGGCGGCGGCGGTGCTGCCAGCCGCGGAGTGGTATGCGGCGCTGGAGGCGGCGGCCGCGGCAGCCCGCGCGGGCGAGCTGGACGCGGACCGGCTTGAGGCGTCCCTGCCGCCCCTGCCCTGCGACGACCCGGACGCCACGCTCGACAGGCGCAGCCTGTTCTGGCGGGCAGGCGCGCCGGCCCGGCCAATGCCGGCCGCGGCCGAGTTTCCACTTCTGCTGGGGGAACCGGCATGAACGCCGCCACCATCGCCTGCTCTGCCGCGACACATCCCGGCGCGGTGCGGCCGCGCAACGAGGACCAGGTGGTGTCCCGCCCCGAGATCGGGCTGTGGGCGGTGGCCGACGGGGCGGGCGGGCATGGCGGCGGCGAGCAGGCCAGCGCCGCCATCGCCGCCGCGCTGGAATCCATCCCGCCCGGGCTGACCGCAGCCGAGATGCTGGCACAGGTCAGGCTGCGCATCGGCGGGGTGCATGCGGCGCTGCAGTCCCGCGCCGCTGCGCGGGGGCCCGATGCGATCATGGCCTCCACCCTGGTGGTGCTGCTGCTGCGCGGCGGGCATTTCGCGGCGCTCTGGGCGGGCGACAGCCGCCTCTACCTATGGCGGGGCGGCGCAATGCACCGCGTGACGCGCGATCACAGCCTGGTGCAGGAGATGGTCGAGGCCGGGCAATTGCGCGAGGAGGAGGCCGAATTGCATCCCCAGGCCAATGTGATCACCCGCGCCGTGGGGCAACCGGGGGCGATGGCGCTGGACAAGGTGGCCGACCGGGTGCTTCCGGGCGATTGCTTCCTGTTGTGCAGCGACGGGCTTTTCAAGGCGCTGGAGGAAGGAAGCATCGCGGCCATGCTGGCCTCGGGGGCCGAAGCCCCGGATTTCATCACGGCCGCCCTGGACCGGCGCGCACGTGACAATGTCAGCGTGGCGCTGGTGCGCGTCTGAGGGCGCCCCCGCATGGGCGGGGGCGCGGCGGATCGTCAGCTCAGCTTCGCGAGGCCGATGTCGTACACGATATGGCCCGTGGTCTTCGACGCAAACTTGTCGTCGATGTTCAGGTATTCGCTGTCGATCTTCATGAAGTTCAGGCTGATGCTCTCGCTGGGACGGTCACCGCCCGAGGAAAGGCTGTAGCCCGAGATCAGGCAGTCGGTCAGCACGTACTTCTGAAAGGAGACGTGCTTGCCGTTGTTGTCGGTCTGGGTGAATTCGATCTTCACCTCGACCGCCTTGCCGCCGATGGCGTTCTTCAGCAGCAGCGGCGAGGAGATGTCGAAGGACTTCGTCACCACGATCTCGCTGACCGAAGGCGCGGAAGCCTCGCGCTTGGAGCCGCCGCCGACGCCGGCGGAGATGCCGCGGCCGACACCCCACTGGAAGGACTGCACCTCGATCCAGTCCTTGTGGGTGAGCTGCGTCACCTCGCCCTTGATGTCGCCGTATTTCAGGAAAACCGCCATGTCGTCTCCACTCCGCCCGCCGCGCCAGGGGCCGAACCACCCCCCGCGGCGTTTGGGGTCGTGGTCGGGATTTCCGGCGGCGGGCTCCTCCCGCCGCCCGATGAATTTACGGCGGAACCCACAGCCCAGCCTGCGAAGCGGCAGACCGGAACGTAGCCCGCATCCGACAGATGGGAGTGGACGGCGCCGGACTTCAGGCCCGGCGCCGCTCCCCTCGCGCTGCCGATACTAGCGCAAGCCTAATCGAGCACATAGCGAAAACCGCCGTCTTCGCCGAGTGTCACGCCGACTTTTGCAATGGGCAGTCCGTCGGCCAGTCGAGCCAGAATGGCCGCCGAAAGCTCGGGCAACAATGTGCGGTTGAGAATATGCTCGATATTGCGAGCACCGCTCTCCACCTCGTGGCAGCGGTCCACGATGGCGCGGGGGATGGCGGGATCGATTTCGAATTCCACGCCATAGCTTTCGCGCACGCGCTTGCCGATCGAGCGCAGCTTCAGCCCCACGATCTGCAGCATCACATGATCAGCCAGCGGGTAATAGACCACCACGTTGCAGCGGCCGAGGAAGGCCGGCTTGAACACCTTCAGCAGGTCCGGGCGCAGCGCGTCGGCCAGCGCAGCGGGATCGGGCGCCGTCTCGGGGTCGGCGCAGAGCTTGGCGATGGTGTCCGTCCCCGCGTTCGAGGTCATGATGATGACGGTGTTCTTGAAGTCGATGTCGCGCCCCTCGCCGTCCTTCATGTTCCCCTTGTCGAACACCTGGTAGAATACGTCCTGAACGCCGGGATGGGCCTTCTCCATCTCGTCCAGCAGGATCACGCTGTAGGGACGGCGCCGCACCGCCTCGGTCAGCACGCCGCCCTCGCCATAGCCGACATAGCCGGGCGGGCTGCCCATCAGCAGCGCGATCTTATGCTCCTCCTTGAACTCGCTCATGTTGATGGTGGTCATGTTCTGCTCGCCGCCATAGAGCAGGTCGGCCACCGCCAGCGCCGTCTCGGTCTTGCCCACGCCCGAGGTGCCCGCCATCAGGAACACGCCGATCGGCTTGCGCGGGTCCGACAGGCCGGCGCGCGCGGTGCGGATGGCCTCCGCGATGGCCGACAGCGCATGGTCCTGCCCCACCACGCGCTCCTGCAGGCGGCCCTGCAGCGCGAGCACGCCCTTGATCTCGTCGCCCGCCATCCGGCCGAGCGGGATGCCCGTCCAGGTCGCCACCACCTCGGCGACCGCCTGGCCATCCACCACCGGATGAACCAGAGGTTCCTCGCCCTGGAGGTTGCGCAGATCCGTCGCGGCCTCGGCCAGCTCGGCCTGGGCGGCGACCGCGTCCTGGCCCTCCTGCGGATTCTCCAGCACTTCGCGCAGCTCGCGGATGCGCGTGACCAGCGCCTTCTCCTGCTCCCAGCGCGCCTTCAGCGCCTCCAGCTCGGCGGCGGTCGTGGCCTTCTCCTCCTCCAGCGCCGCCATGCGCTTGGAATGGTCCCCGCCGGTCGCGGCCTCGCGGCCCAGCGCGCGCATCTCGGTCTCGATCTGGTCGATCCGTCGCGTGCAGTGCTCGATCGGCGCGGGCACCGCGGCCTGGCTCATGGACACGCGCGCGCAGGCGGTGTCCAGCAGCGACACGCCCTTGTCGGGCAGCTGCCGCGCCGGGATGTAGCGCGCCGACAGCCGCACCGTCTCCGACACCGCCTCGTCCAGGATGCGCACGCCGTGGTGCTTCTCCAGCGTGGGCACCAGGCCGCGCAGCATGGCCGCGGCCAGCGGCAGGGCGGGCTCCTCGACCTTCACCACCTGGAAGCGGCGGGTGAGTGCTGCGTCCTTCTCGAAATACTTCTTGTATTCCGCCCAGGTGGTGGCGGCGACGCAGCGCAGCTCGCCGCGGGCCAGCGCGGGCTTGAGCAGGTTCGCCGCGTCATTCTGCCCCGCCTGGCCGCCCGCGCCGATCAGGGTGTGGGCCTCGTCGATGAACAGGATGATCGGCGTGGGCGAGCCCTTCACCGCGTCGATCACGCCCTTCAGCCGCGCCTCGAACTCGCCCTTCATGCCGGCGCCGGCCTGCAGCAGCCCGAGGTCGAGCGCCATGACGCGCACCTTTGCCAGCGCCTCCGGCACGTCGCCCTCGGCGATGCGCAGCGCCAGCCCCTCGACCACGGCCGTCTTGCCGACACCCGCCTCGCCGGTGAGGATCGGGTTGTTCTGGCGGCGGCGCGTCAGGATATCCACCATCTGGCGGATCTCGTCGTCGCGGCCGAGGATCGGGTCGATCTTGCCCGCCTTGGCCTGGGCGGTCAGGTCGGAGCAGAACTGCTCGAGCGGCCCGCCGCCGCGCGGCGCACCCTCGCCGCCGGGGCCCGTGCCG
>SKWC01000470.1 GCA_007129145.1 Rubritepida sp. | reverse complement strand
GCATGAGGCGGTGGACCGCCACGCCGCAGGCCCCGATGGCGCGGTCGAGGCGCTGCGCTGGATCGGCCGGGGCGGCGCGCGGCGCGTGCTGTCCTGGCGGGACCTGCGCGCCGAGACCAGCCGCTTCGCCAACGCGCTGCGGCGCCTGGGCGTGGGCGAGGGCGGCCGCGTCTTCACCCTGGCCGGCCGCATCCCCGAGCTCTACGTCGCCGCGCTCGGTGCGCTGAAGGCCAAATGCGTCGTCTGCCTGCTGTTCTCGGCCTTCGGCCCCGAGCCCATCGCCACTCGCCTCGAGATCGGCGAGGCGGAGGTGCTGGTCACCACCGAGGCGCTGTATCGCCGCAAGGTCGAGGCGCTGCGCCCGCGGCTGCCGCTGCTGCGGCATGTGATCCTGACCGATGCCGCGGGGGTGGAGGGCACGCTGGGTTGGGCCGCGCTGATGGAGCAGGCCGCGCCGGAATTCGAGATCCCGCCGACCGACCCCGGGGACATGGCGCTGCTGCACTTCACCAGCGGCACCACCGGCAAGCCCAAGGGTGTGGTGCATGTCCATGAGGCGGTGGTCATGCACAAGCTGACCGGCCGCATCGCGCTCGACCTGCATGCGGGCGACGTGTTCTGGTGCAGCGCCGATCCCGGCTGGGTGACGGGCACCAGCTACGGCATGATCGCGCCGCTGGCGAATGGCGTGACCAATGTGGTGGTGGAGGCCGAGTTCGACCCCGCGACCTGGTACGACGTGCTCGAGCATGAGCGGATCAGCGTCTGGTACACCGCGCCCACCGCCATCCGCATGATGATGAAGCAGGGGATCGAGCCGCTGCGCGGGCGCGACCTCTCGGCGCTGCGCTTCCTGGCCAGCGTGGGCGAGCCCCTGAACCCCGAGGCGGTGGTCTGGGGCGTCGAGGCCTTCGGCATGCCCTTCCACGACAATTGGTGGCAGACCGAGACGGGCGGGATCATGATCGCGAACCTGGCCGCGATGGATGTGAAGCCGGGCTCCATGGGCAAGCCGCTGCCGGGGATCGAGGCGGCGGTGGTGCAGCGCGACGGCGCGGGCGGCCTGGCGGTGGTCGAGGCGCCCATGGTCTCGGGCGAATTGGCGCTGCGCTCCGGCTGGCCCTCCATGATGCGCGGCTACCTGCATGAGCAGGCGCGCTACGAGAAATGCTTCGTGGATGGCTGGTACCTGACCGGCGACCTCGCGATGCGCGACGCCGAGGGGTATTTCTGGTTCGTCGGCCGCGCCGATGACGTGATCAAGACCTCGGGCCACCTGATCGGGCCCTTCGAGGTGGAAAGCGCGCTTCTGGAGCACCCCGCGGTGGCCGAGGCCGGGGTGATCGGCAAGCCCGACCCGGTGGCGGGCGAGATCGTGAAGGCCTTCGTCGCGCTCAAGCCCGGCCACGAGCCGTCCGAGGCGCTGCGCCGCGAATTGCTGGGCCATGCCCGCAAGCGGCTGGGGGCGGCGGTCGCGCCCAAGGAGATCGACTTCCGCGCAAACCTGCCCAAGACGCGCAGCGGCAAGATCATGCGCCGGCTGCTCAAGGCGCGCGAACTGGGCCTGCCCGAGGGCGACCTGTCCACATTGGAGAGCGACGAGCGATGACGGCGAAGCTCCATCTCGGCCGCCCGGAGGGGCTTGGGCTGCTGCGCGACATGCTGCGCATCCGCCGCTTCGAGGCGGCCTGCGTCGCGCTCTACCAGGAGGAGAAGATCCGCGGCTTCCTGCATCTCTATGACGGGCAGGAGGCGGTGGCGGTGGGCGTCATGCGCGCCCTCGGCGCCCAGGATGGCGTCGCCGCCACCTATCGCGAGCACGGCCACGCCATCGCGCGCGGCATCGCCATGCGGCCGCTGATGGCCGAGATGCTGGGCAGGCTTGAGGGCTGCTGCCGCGGACGCGGCGGCTCGATGCACATCTTCGACCGCGCCACCCGCTTCTACGGCGGCAACGCCATCGTGGGCGGCGGCCTGCCGTTGGCACTCGGCGTCGCGCTGGCCGACCGGATGCAGGGAGGCAAGGCCGTGACCGCCTGCTTCTTCGGCGAGGGTGCGGCCGATGAGGGCGAGTTCCACGAGTGCATGAACCTGGCCGCGCTGTGGCGGCTTCCGGTGCTGTTCGTCTGCGAGAACAACCGCTACTCCATGGGCACGGCGGTGGCGCGTGCCGAGGCGGAGACCGCCATCTTCCGCAAGGCCGCGGGCTACCGCATGAGCGGCGAGGCGGTGGACGGGATGGATGTCGTGGCCGTCGCCGTCGCCGCCGCCCGCGCGGTCGAGCGCATCCGCGAGACCGGCGCGCCGCATCTGATGGAATGCGAGACCTACCGCTTCCGCGCCCATTCCATGTTCGACGCGCAGCTCTACCGCAGCAAGGACGAGGTGGCGGCCTGGCGCGAGCGCGACCCGATCACCCGCCTGCAATCCTGGATGGAGCAGGCGGGCCACCTGCACCCCGAGGACCTGGCGCGCATCGAGGCGGAGGTGGAGGCGGAGGTCACCGACGCCGTCGCCTTCGCCGAGGCCGGCACGCTGGAGCCGGTGGAGGCGCTGGAACGCTTCGTCACCATGGACGAGGTGCCGTCATGAGCACCCGCATGACCTATCGCGAGGCCTGCCGCCAGGCGATCCGCGAGGCGGTGCTGGCCGATCCGCGCGTCTTCCTGATGGGCGAGGATGTGGGCCGCTACGGCGGCTGCTACGCCGTCACCAAGGGGCTCATGGACGAGTTGGGCGAGGAGCGCATCCGCGACACGCCGCTGTCCGAGAGCGCCTTCGTGGGCGCGGGCATCGGTGCCGCCATGGCGGGGATGCGCCCGATCGTGGAGGTGATGACCTGCAATTTCAGCCTGCTGGCGCTCGACCAGATCATGAACAACGCCGCGACCATCCCGCACATGTCGGGCGGGCAGTTCGCCGTGCCGTTGGTGCTGCGCATGGCCACCGGGGCGGGGCGGCAGCTCGCCGCGCAGCATTCGCACAGCCTGGAGGGCTGGTTCGCGCATATCCCCGGCCTGCGAATCCTGGCGCCCGCGACGGTGGAGGACGCGCGCTTCATGCTGGCCCCCGCCCTGGCCGACCCCAATCCCGTGCTGATCTTCGAGCATGTGATGCTCTACAACATGGAGGGCGAGATCCCCGCGGGGGTGGAGGCGGTGGACATCGCCCGGGCCGCGATCCGCCGTCCCGGGCGGGACGTCACGCTGCTGACCTATGGCGGCAGCCTGTTCAAGACGCTGGCCGCCGCCGGGACGCTGGCCGCCGAGGGCATCGAGGCCGAGGTCATTGACCTGCGCGTGCTGCGCCCGCTGGACGATGCGACCATCATGGAATCGGTGGGGCGCACCCGGCGCGTGGTGATCGTGGATGAGGGGTGGAAATCAGGCTCGCTCTCGGCCGAGATCGCCATGCGCATCGTGGAACAGGCCTTCTTCGATCTGGACGCGCCGATCCGCCGCGTCTGCACGCGCGAGGTGCCGATCCCCTATGCGGCGCATCTGGAGCAGGCGGCGCTGCCGCAGGCGGACACCATCGCCGCCGCCGCCCGCGCCCTGGTGAGACCGGCCGGATGAACGAGTTCCGCATGCCCTCGCTGGGTGCCGACATGGAGGATGGCACCCTGGTCGAGTGGTCCATCCAGCCCGGCGCGCGGGTGAAGCGCGGCGACGTGGTGGCGGTGGTGGAGACGGCCAAGGGCGCGATCGAGATCGAGATCTTTCTCGATGGCGTGATCAGCGAACTGGTCGTCGCGCCGGGCACCAGGGTGCCGGTGGGGGCGGTGCTGGCACGGCTGGACGCCGGGACGGGCGCGCCCGCGGCCGGTTCCGCG
>SKWC01000251.1 GCA_007129145.1 Rubritepida sp. | reverse complement strand
CCGTATCCTTCATGCCCGCCCCGGAGTCCACCATGCCCGTGATCAACCGCATCGCCGAACACATGCGGGTGGCGGCGCACCATCTTGGCGCCGATGCCGGCCGCGACATCGGCGAAGCCGAACCAGCCGCGCTCCTCGGCCATGCGGGCGTGATAGACCACCTGCAGCAGCAGATCGCCCAACTCATCCAGCAGCGCCGCGGGCTCGGGGCCGCGGCGGATCACATCCGCGACCTCATAGGCTTCCTCGATGGTGTAGGGCGCGATGGAGGCGAAATCCTGCGCCACATCCCAGGGGCAGCCGGCATCGGGGTCGCGCAGCCGGGCCATGATGTCGAGCAGGGAGCGCAGGGCGGCGTCGGGGCTGGGGCGGTTCATGGGCGCCTTGTATCGGCCGCGCCGCGTCTGTCCACAGGATATCAAAGCCGCATAAGATTTATTATGGAAAAAACAGAGCCTGTGGAAAAGCTGTGGATCAGCGCTGTGGGTCACTCCGGGTCGAGCCGCAGCTCCATCCCGTCGAAGCCGGGCTCCATGCCGCGCGGCAACTCGGCCCGCAGCGTCGCCTCGTCCAGGTCGCCGCTCATATGCGTCAGCACCGCCCGCGGCCGGCCCAGCGCATCGCGCCATTGCAGCACCTGCGCGAGATTGGCGTGCACCGGATGCGGCGCGCGCTGGAAGCAGCCCACCACCCACAGCGCGATGCCATGCAGCCTGGCGAAGCTTTCGGGCGGAAACGCCACCACATCGGTCGTGTAGGCGAAGCGGCCGATCCTCAGGCCCAGGCTGCGCATCACCCGGTGGTCCTGGTCCAGCAACTCGACCGCCATGGGCCCGATCCGCAGCGTCTGGCCGGCCGCCACGATCCGCGGCTCCAGCGCCGGGCGGTAGAAGCTGGGCGTGGGGTCGAGGAAGCAGTAGTCGAAGCGCTTGCGCAGATCCGACAGCGTCTTGGCGGTGGCGTAGAGCGGCAGCGCCCGCCGCATGCGCCGGTTGACCGAGCGCATCTCGTCCAGCCCCGCGACGTGGTCGGCGTGGGCATGGGTGATCAGCAGCCCGTCCAGCCGGTCCACCCCGGCATCCAGCAGCTGCGCACGGATGTCGGGCCCGGCATCCACCAGCAGCCGCGTGCCGTCATCGGCCTCGATCAGCGCGGCGCAGCGGCTGCGGCGGTTGCGCGGGTTGGCCGGGTCGCAGGCGCCCCAGACATTGCCGATCTCGGGCACGCCCTGGGACGGGCCGGTGCCCAGCAGCCGGACCCGCAACCCGGTCATTGCGCCTTCGGAAACAGCCGGTGGAAGTTGGCGGTGGTGATTTCGGCGAGGCGCTCGGGGCTGATGCCGCGCGCCTCGGCCAGCACCCGTGCGGTGTGGGCGGTGTAGGCCGGCTCGCAGCGCTTGCCCCGCAGCGGCACGGGCGCGAGGTAGGGCGCATCCGTCTCGACCAGCAGCCGGTCCTCGGGCAGCCGCGCCGCCAATTCGCGCAGCTCGGCGGACTTCGGGAAGGTCAGGATGCCCGAGAAGGAGATGTAGCCGCCCATCTCCACTGCCTTTTCAGCCAGTTCCGGCGTGGAGCTGAAGCAGTGCAGCAGGAAATCGAACGCCCCCCCTGCCCGCTCCTCGGCCAGGATGGCGGCGATGTCGGCGTCAGCGTCGCGCGCATGCACCACCAGCGGCAGCCCCGCCGCGCGGGCGGCGCGGATGTGCCGTCGGAAGCCCTCGCGTTGCACGTCGCGCGGTGCCTTGTCGTAGAAATAGTCGAGGCCGCTCTCGCCCACGCCGATCACGCGCGGATGGTGCGTCAGCGCCACGATGTCCTCGACGCCGGGCATCACCCCCTCGGCGGCGCGGTGCGGGTGCACGCCCACCGTGGCCCAGACCTCGGGGTGCGCCTCGGCCAGGGCGGTGACCGTGGCGGCCTGCGGCATGCTGGTGCCGATTGTGACCATGCGCTCCACCCCCGCGGCAGCCGCACGGGCGAGGATGTCGGGCAGCTCAGCCTCGGTGAAATAGTCGAGGTGGCAGTGGGAATCGATCAGCATCAGGGGATTACGCCGGGTTCTGGATCTTCTGGAACAAGGGCGCGGGCGGCGGCAGCGCCACCCCGTCCGGCATGGGCCGCGCCAGCGCCGCCAGGTCGCGCGCATCCTCGGGCACGCCCAGCTGGTCCAGCAGCCGGCCCATGCTGCCCGGCATATAGGGCGTCAGCAGGATGGCGAAGACGCGCAAGGCCTCATGCAGGCTGCGAAGAACCGCCGCCATCCGCGCGGGATCGGTCTTCTTCAGCGCCCAGGGCGCCTCGCGCGTGATGTGGGCATTGGCCTCGCGCACCGCCTCGAACACGCCCTCCAGTGCCAGGTGGAACTGCTGCGCCTCGATCCGCGCGCCCGTGGCCGCGGGCAGAGGGGCGATCACGCCGTCCAGAAAGGCATCGCCCCCCGGCGCCAAGGCCGGCAGCCGCCCCTCGCAATTGCGCTGGATCAGCGACAGCGTCCGGTTGGCGAGGTTGCCCAGCGCATCCGCAAGCTCCCCATTCAGCCGGTTGATCAACGCCTTGCGCGAGAAATCCCCGTCCTGGCCGAAGGGCACCTCGCGCAGCAGGAAGTAGCGCACGGGATCGAGGCCGAACTCCTCCACCAGCGCCAGCGGGTCAATGACATTGCCCACCGACTTGCTGATCTTCTGCCCCTCATTGGTCCACCAGCCATGCGCGAAGACGCGCCGCGGCGGCTGAAGGCCCGCCGCCATCAGGAAGGCCGGCCAGTAGATCGCGTGGAAGCGCAGGATGTCCTTGCCGACCATGTGCAGGTCGGCCGGCCAGAAACGCCAGAGCTCCGCCTTCTCATCAGGATAGCCCATCGCGGTGATGTAGTTCGTCAGCGCATCCAGCCAGACATACATCACATGCTCGGGATCGCCCGGCACCGGCACCCCCCAGCGGAAGGAGGTGCGCGAGACCGACAGATCCGACAACCCGCCACGCACGAAGGCCAGCACCTCGTTGCGGCGGCTGGCGGGCTGGATGAAGTCGGGGTTGGCCTCGTAATAGGCCAGCAGCTTCTCGCTCCAGGCCGAGAGGCGGAAGAAATACGAAGGCTCGCGCACCCACTCCACCGGTGCGCCGGAGGGCGCATACTTCACCCCGTCGCGCTCGGTCAGCTCATCGGGGCCGTAGAAGGCCTCGTCGCGCACCGCGTACCAGCCCTCATAGTCGCCCAGATAGATCTCGCCGCGCCGGGCCAGCTCGTTCCACAGCGCTTGGCAGGCGGCGCGGTGGCGCGGCTCGGTGGTGCGGATGAAGCCGTCGTTGGACAGGCCCATGGTGCCGCAGAGGTCGCGGAAGGCCTGGCTGACGCGGTCGGTGAAGGCCTGCGGGTCCTCGCCGGCGTCGCGCGCCGCCTTCTCGACCTTCTGGCCGTGCTCATCCGTGCCGGTGAGGAAATACACCTCCCGCCCGGCCAGCCGGTGCCAGCGCGCCAGCACGTCGGTGGCGATGCTGGTGTAGGCATGACCGATGTGCGGCCGGTCGTTCACGTAATAGATGGGCGTGGTGAGATAGACGGGCATGGGCGCCTTCATGGGCCGCCCTCACCCGCCCCGCAAGGTCTCCATCGCGACCAGCACCGCCTGGCGGCGATCGAGCGAGAGCCGCTCTGCCGTCTCGGCCTGGCGGCCCACCGCGCTCGCGGCCTCGGCCCATTCATGCAGCGGGCGCGCCGCCAGCCAGCCGGGCGCGGAATGGCCGCGGGCAGCGTCGCGCAGCGCCTGCCGAAGCTGGCGCAGCAGCAGGGCGAAGAAGGCGCCGAAGGCGTCGGCGGCGTCGCGGCCGGCGAT
>SKWC01000108.1 GCA_007129145.1 Rubritepida sp. | reverse complement strand
CTATGTCGGCGAGGATTTCGCCGAGGAGGCGCGCCGCATCCATTACGGCGAGGCCGAGGCGCGGGGGATCTACGGCGAGACCTCGGACGCCGATGCGGAGGCGCTCCATGAGGAGGGCATCGAGATCGCCCGCCTGCCCTGGGTGCCGCGCAGCGACGGGTGAGGCGCCTGCCGGGGCCTGGTTCAGGCCCGGCGGCCAGCGATCAGGTAGTTCACCCCGACGTCGCGGGTGATGCGGAAGCCCTGGCGCAGGCTGGGCGACAGCCCCGCCACATCCGTCACGGCGATGCCCGCCGCGCGCATCAGCGCGCCGAGTTCGGCCGGGCGGAGGAACAGCTTCCAGTCATGCGTGCCCACCGGCAGCCAGCGCAGCAGGTATTCCGCGCCGAGCTTCGCCGTGGCGAAGGCGCGCGGCGTGCGGTTCAGCGTGGACAGCACCACCCAGCCGCCCGGCTTCGCGGCCCGCGCGAGGGCGGCGAGGAAGGCCGGGCGCTCGGCGGGGGGGACGTGCTCGATCACCTCCAGCGCGAGGACGGCGTCGAAGCCGTCCTGCTGCAGCGTCTCGGGCGTGCCGTCGCGGTAGTCCAGCGCCAGCCCGGCTTCGGCGGCATGGGCGCGGGCGGCCTCCAGAGCGGCGCCGGCGGCGTCCAGCCCCACCACCCGCGCCCCGCGCCTGGCCAGCCATTCCGAGGCGAGCCCCGCCCCGCAGCCGACATCGAGCACGCGCAGCCCCTCCAGCGGGCCGAGCAGATCCGCGATCCAGCCCATGCGGGCGGGGTTCATCGCGTGCAGCGGCGCCATCGGGCCGCGCGGGTCCCACCATGCGGCGGCCAGCGCGTCGAACTTGGCCACCTCGGCCGCGTCCGCGCTGCCGCCCGAACCACCCTGCGGGTCACCCCTGTTGCCGGTTGTCTCCATGCCCGGTATCTGACCCGCGCCTGTGGCCCCGGCAAGGCCCGAGCGTGAGTGTTGGGGGCCAGGACTGCGAATGGCGCGTATCGTGATGAAATTCGGCGGCACTTCGGTGGCGGATCTCGACAGGATCCGCAACGTGGCCGCCCGTGTGAAACGCGAGGTCGAGGCGGGTCACCAGGTGGCGGTGGTGGTCTCGGCCATGGCGGGCGCCACCAACCAGCTGGTGAAATGGTGCCAGGAACTATCGCCGCTGCATGACGCGCGCGAATACGACACCGTGGTCGCGACCGGCGAGCAGGTGACGATCGGGCTGACGGCGATCGCGCTGCAGGCGGTGGGCGTGGAGGCGCGCTCCTGGCAGGGCTGGCAGGTGCCGATCCGCACCGACGACGCGCATGGGAAGGCGCGGGTGGAATCCATCGAGGGCGCGGAGCTGATCGCGCGGATGGAGCAGGGCCAGGTGCCGGTGGTGGCGGGCTTCCAGGGCATCGAGCCGGTGCGCAACCGGGTGACGACGCTGGGGCGCGGCGGCTCGGACCTGTCGGCGGTGGCGCTGGCGGCGGCGCTGAAGGCGGATCGCTGCGACATCTACACCGATGTGGATGGCATCTACACCACCGACCCGCGCATCGTGCCGCGGGCGCGCAAGCTGGAGCGCATCTCCTACGAGGAGATGCTGGAGCTGGCGAGCGTGGGGGCGAAGGTGCTGCAGACCCGCAGCGTGGAACTCGCGATGAAGGAGCGCGTGCGGGTGCAGGTGCTGTCCTCCTTCGAGGACAGGCCGGGCTCGCTGGTCGTGGATGAGGACGAGATCATGGAAAAGCCCATCGTGTCGGGCATCGCCTATTCGCGCGACGAGGCGAAGGTGACGCTGCGGCATCTGCCCGACCGGCCCGGCGTGGCGGCGCGCGTCTTCGGCCCGCTGTCGGAGGCGAATGTGAATGTGGACATGATCGTGCAGAACATCGGCGCCGATGGCAGCACGGACATGACCTTCACGGTGGGGCGGGCGGATCTGCCGCGGGCGCGCGACATATTGGGGCGCGCGCAGGCGGATCTGGGCTTCGAGGCGCTGCTGGCCGATGACGATGTGGCCAAGATCAGCGTGGTGGGGATCGGGATGCGCACCCATGCGGGGGTGGCGTCCACCATGTTCCGCACGCTGGCGGAGAAGGGGATCAACATCCAGGTGATCTCGACCAGCGAAATCAAGGTGAGCGTGCTGGTGGGCGCGGACTACACGGAGCTGGCGGTGCGGGCGTTGCACACGGCCTATGGCCTCGATGCCTGAGGCGCCGATCGCGCCGGTGCCGGGCGAGGCGCTGGCCGCCCTGGATGGGCTGATGGCGCGCGGCGCCGCCTTCCTGGGCAGCCGCTATGCGCTGCTGGGCGGGGCGATGTCCTGGGTGAGCGAGCGCCATCTGGTGGCGGCGCTGTCCAATGCGGGCGCCTTCGGGGTGATCGCCTGCGGGGCGATGGAGCCGCACCACCTGGAGGCGGAGATCGCCGGCACCCAGGCGCTGACGGACCGGCCATTCGGGGTGAACCTGATCACGCTGCATCCGCGGCTGGAGGCGCTGGTGGATGTGTGCCTGGCCGCGCGGGTGGGGCACATCGTCTTCGCCGGCGGCATCCCGCCCGGGGCGGCGCTGAAGCGCGCCAAGGAGGGGGGGGCGCGGGTGATCTGCTTCGCGCCGGCCCTGTCGCTGGCGAAGAAGCTGATCCGCAGCGGCGCCGATGCGCTGGTGATCGAGGGCAGCGAGGCGGGCGGGCATATCGGGCCCGTGAGCCTGAACGTGCTGGCGCAGGAAATCCTGCCGCATATCCGCGATGTGCCCGTGTTCGTGGCCGGCGGGATCGGCCGGGGCGAGGCGATCCTGTCCTACCTCGAGATGGGGGCGGCGGGGGCGCAGCTGGGCACGCGCTTCGTCTGCGCGAGCGAGTGCATCGCGCATGCGAACTTCAAGCGCGCCTTCATCCGCGGCGCGGCGCGCGACGCCATGCCCTCGGTGCAGCTGGATGAGCGCTTTCCGGTGATCCCGGTGCGCGCGCTGCAGAATGCGGGGACGCAGCGCTTCATGGCGTATCAGGCGGAGGTGCTGCGGCGCTTCCAGGCGGGAGAGGTGACGAAGGAGGCCGGGCAGCTCGACATCGAGCATTTCTGGGCGGGCGCGCTGCGCCGCGCGGTGGTGGACGGCGATGTGGAGAACGGCAGCCTGATGGCGGGGCAGAGCGTGGGCATGGTCACGCGCGAGCAGCCGGCGGCGGAGATCGTGCAGGAGCTGATCGCCCAGGCCGCCGGGGCGCTGGCCGGCCGCGGCCGGAATGGCTGAGCCTTCGGGACCGTCACAGTTCCGCGCTTGGCCTGAGGGGGCGGATGGCGGTAAGCCTGACCCCGTGTTCGAGGATCGCAAACGGGCCAGGACGGTGGAGCCCGGGCAGGCGGATGCCGCCCGCGTGGGCGAGGAGCTGCGCGAGGCGCGGCTGGCCTTCGGGCTGGAGCTGCGGGATGTGGCGGCGCAGCTGCGCATCCGCCGGCATTACCTGCAGGCGCTGGAGGAAGGGCGGCTCAAGGAGCTGCCTTCGCCCGCGCATGCCTATGGCTTCGTGCGCAACTACGCGAAACTCCTGGGGATGGACGCGGACGACCTGGTGCGCCGGTTCCGCGACGCCGCGAGCGGCGTGGTGGTGCGGCGCAGCGACCTCGTCTTCCCCGAGCCGGTGCCCGAGCGCGGCTTCCCGACGGGCGTGGCCCTGCTGCTGGGGGCGGTGATCATGCTGGGCGGCTATGTCGCCTGGTACAACTGGGGTGGCCAAGGCGAGCGCATCGTGGATGCGGTGCCCGAGGTGCCGCAGCGCTTGGCCACAGCGGTGGAGAGCGGCGAGGGGCTGCGTGCCCCGGCCTCGGCCGGCAATTCG
>SKWC01000049.1 GCA_007129145.1 Rubritepida sp. | reverse complement strand
TCAGGCGGGTGAAGGCGAAGTCGCTGCCGCGCCGCACCGGGCCGGGCAGCGCCCCCCCGCGCGAGCGCGCGCCCAGGATGGGCAGGCCCTGGTGCAGCCGGATGCTGGCCCGCATCGTGGCCGCGGCGGGCGCGAAGCCCAGCAGCGTGTCCAGCCGCTGCCCCTCCAGCCCCAGCCGCAGCACCCTCAGGCTGTCCGCGCTGGTGGGCCGGGCAGGGTTGCGCCCGGTCTCGACCGTGGTCTCGGTTATGTCGAACTGCACGCTCGCCATCAGGTTCATGCTGCGCGCGCGGATGATCGGATAGGCGGCGCCGATGCCCGCCACCGTGGTGAAGCCCTGGTAGTTGATGCCGGCGAAGGGGCCGCTCGGCGCGGTGCGCCCCGCCCCGGCATAGAGCCGCACCCGCAGCCCCGAGCTTCCCACGAAGAACTCGCCCGTCGCCTGGCCGAAGATGGTCTCGCCCGAGGCCGAGGCGAACAGCACCGCCTCGATCCGCTCGCCCCAGGAGGTGAAGCTGTTGCCCTGCACAAGCCCGAGGAACTGCACCGGGCCCGTGCGCTCGAACGCCCGGTTGTCAACGGTCACGAGGCCGCTGTAGGCGCGCCGGCTCAGCTCCGCGACCAGCTCCAGTTCGCCCGGCGCGCCGTCCGCCAGGGGGCGCAGCACGCCGCGCACCGTCACGCCCGGCACGTCGCCGGCCAGCAGCAGCGCGCGCTCGATGCGCGAGACCGGGGTGGGGCCCTCGGTGACGGCGCGTTCCAGGAAGCGCAGCACCTGGGTGGCGGCCGGGCCGATCTCGCCGGCCAGCCGCACCCGGGCGATGCGCCCCTCCTGCACGGCGAAGCGCAGCGCGAAGCCCGCCGGCGTCGGATCGCCGGTCACCACCACGCTGACGAAGGGGAAGCCGGCGTTGCGATAGGCGGCCAGCACCGCGATGCGCGCTTCCTCGATCTCGGATTGCGCGGCCATCCGGCCCGCCAGCCCGGCATAGAGGGACGAAAGCTCCGCCTCGGACAGCGCGGTGTTGCCGGTGATGGCGACACTCGCCACCCGCACATCGGGCGCGCCGGGTGCGATGGGCGTCGCGGTGATGCGCGGGCCCTGAAGCCTGGGCGCAAGTGTCGGTGCGGCGTCGGGAACGATGTCGCGGATCGCTTCCTGCGGCGGCACCACGGTCTGCGCCTGCGCCCAGCCGCCAAGCCCGAGGCCGAGCGCGCTGGCCACGCAAAGGCCAAGCCACAGGCGCGCCGATGCCCCGGGGAGAATGGTCGGACAAGACCCTGGAAAGCCCATCGTGCCCCCGAAACCTCGCGTTCTCGCTTGGGGCTTACCTTAATATTATGTCTCTGTCGCGCAACCGTTTTCTTTTTTCTGGATGAATCACGCCCGGCGGGCTTCCCAGGCGCTATCCGCGCCCTCGGGCCATGCTCAACCCTGCCGCGACCAGGGACGCCGCCCCGCCCACCAGGAAGGCCGCCGGCGGCCCGGCCAGGGTGAAGCTCGCGGCGGTGACGATGGCGCCCAGGCTCTGGCCCAGGACCCGTGCCGTGGCCTGCATGCCCCCGGCGCTGCCCGCCCGCGCCCGCGGCGCCGCCGAGAGCATGGTGCGGTTGTTGGGCGACTGGAAGCCGGCGAAGCCGATGCCCGCCAGCAGCATGGCCAGCCCCACCAGCGGCACGGAATCCGCCGGAACCACGGCCAGCATCAGCAAGGAGGCCGCCAGGAACAGCCCGCCCAGCACACAGCTCAGCGGCGAATTCGCCCGGTCCGCCCAGCGCCCGGCCAGCGGCCCCAGCAGCCCCACCGCCAGCGGGTAGGGGGTCACGATCAGCCCGATCTCGATGGGCGAGAACCCCGCCGCCGACAGGTGGAAGGGCATCGCGATCACCAGCACCATATGCGCCGAGAACATGCACACCGAGGCCGAGACGGCGAAGCGCACGACCCGGATGCGCAGCAGGTCCAATGGCAGCAGCGGCACCGCGCGCCCCATCTCATGCCGCACCAGCGCGGCCAGGCTCGCGGCGCCCGCCAGCAGCAGAGGCACGCCCAGCCAAGGCTGGTGCAGCATCCGGTCGAGCCCGCCGAAGACCAGCCCGAAGCCGGCCATGTTCATCCCCGCCGCCGCCAGGTCGAAGCCGCGCCGCTGCGGCCCCGCGCGCGGCACCAGCCGGATCCCGAAAAGCAGCGCCGCGAGGCCGAGCGGAACATGCGCGAGGAACACCGCGGGCCAGTCCGCCACCGCCAGCACCAGCGCCCCCAGGGTTGGCCCCGCCGCGGAAGCGAGCCCCACCGTCATGGCGTTCACCCCGATCGCCCGGCCCAGCTGGTTCGAGGGGTAGGTGTGGCGCACCAGCCCCGCGGTCAGCGCCATCACCGCGGCCGAGCCGACTGCCTGCACCATCCGCCCGACCAGCAGCGCCTCGAAGCCGGGGGCGAAGGCGTTGAAGACCGAGGCGGCGCAGAACAGCGCCAGCCCCGCTGCCCAGACACGGCGATAGCCCAGCACCTCGCCCAGCGAGGACATGGGGATCAGAGTCCCCACGACCACGATCTGGTATGCGTTGACGATCCAGATGACCTCGGCCGGCGTCAGCCCGAGGTCCAGCGCAGCCGTGGGCAGCGCGATGTTGAGCATCGCCGCGTCCAGCACCGTGACGGTGATGCCCGCGGCGATGCAGGCCGCGGCGGCGCCGCGCCGGCCAAGCGGAAGCCCGTCCGGCGCCGGGCTCTCGCCCCTGGCCGGGTTCACGCCGCCTGTTGGCGTCGCTCGGCGCTCGGCAGGCTCACGCCCACCATGTCGTCGCGGGTGATGATGGCGGTCAGCTCATCCTCGCTCCAGCCCTCGGTGCCGGGCGGGCGCAGCGGCAGCACCATCCAGCGGTAGTCGGCGGTGCTGTCCACCACCCGCACCCGCACGCCCTCGGGCAGGGCCGTGCCGAATTCGGCCAGCACCGCGCGGGGCTCACGCACCGCACGCGAGCGGTAGGCGAAGGATTTGTACCAATGCGGCGGGTAGCCGATCACCGCGCGCGGATAGCAGGAGCACAGCGTGCACACGATCAGGTGATGCAGTTCCGGCGTGTTCTCGAGCACGCCCAGCGGCGGCGCCCCGGCCATGGACACCCCCATCGCCTCGGCCGCCGCGGTGCCGTCTCGCAGCATCAGCGCGCGCCCGTCGGGGTCGAGCCAGGCGCGCGCGATCATGCGCGCCCCGGTCGCGGGGTTGCCCTCGTCGGTCAGGGCCTTGCGGCGCTCGATGTCGGCCTCGGTCAGCACGCCGCGGCGCTGCAGCGCCGTCACGAACTTCTCCAGCAGTTCCACGCTCTCGGGCAGGGGAAGCTTGGCGCTCATGCCGCGGGCTCCAGCCAGTGTTCGTAGAGTTCCACCATCAGCGTGTCGCCCGGCTTGCCCTCCTCCCAGATCGGGGGCTGCTCGAACTCGACATGATAGAGCATCTTGAACTCCGCCGGCCGGGCGAAGGCCAGGTCCTCGGGGTTCTTGAAGCTGCCCAGGACGCGGGTCACCACGCCCTCGCGGCCGCGGACATAATGCGGCGTGCGCAGATGCATGCGCGCGATGCGCTCGGGCTTGGCTTCCTTCACCCGCACCCGGGCGCCGGGGGCGAAGCGCGCTTCATTGGCCGGGCCGGCGCTCATCGCAGATCCTCCCAGGAGATCACGCCCTTGGACAGCATCACCGCCATCACCGAGCGCAGCCACTTCTCGTAATAGGTCAGGTCCTGATAGGCGCCCTCGGGCAGCGTCTCGATGTTGAGGCGCATCTCGTCGGTGGTGATCAGGCCCTTCTCGCGCAGCACGCTGCGCACCGCGTCCACCCGCTTGCCGAAGTCATCGGGCGGCGCCTCGTCCTCGGCCTCGACCGGGACGCAGCGGAAGCGGGGATTGCCGCCCAGGTCGTGCTGGGCCGGATAGGGCAGGTGCGTGTCCATGGCGCGATGTTAGGATCGGTCCGAGCGTTCCCGCAACGGGGTGCTGGCAGGTGTCGCGCGAACGAGACAAACGCGCCCTCTTGTCTTATCCCTATCCCGGAACACCTACCCAGGCTGCGCCAGGATAAACGCCATGCAAGTCATCACCGACCCCCAGCAGGCCCAGGGCCGCCCCGATCCCGTCATGGACGGCGACCAGAAGACCTTCATGCAGGACGTCATCAACGCCTCGCGCGAGGTGCCCGTCCTGGTGGATTTCTGGGCCACCTGGTGCGGCCCCTGCAAGCAGCTGACCCCCACGCTCGAGAAGGTGGTGCGCGCCGCCGGCGGGCGGGTGCGGCTGGTCAAGATCGACATCGACAAGAACGCCGCCCTGGTCCAGCAGCTGGCCCAGCTCGGCCTGCCGCTGCAGTCGGTTCCCACCGTCGCCGCCTTCTACAAGGGCCAGATCGCCGACCTGTTCCAGGGTGCCCTGCCCGAGGGCGAGGTCAAGAAGTTCATCGAGAACCTGCTGAAGCAGGCCGGCGGCCAGATGCCCGCCGCCGAGACTCTGGCCGAGGCGAAGGCCCTGGTGGAGCGCGGCGACGCCCAGGGCGCGCTGGAGCTGTTCGCCGGCGTCGCCCAGGCCGAGCCCGAGAACGCTGAGGCGCTGGCCGGCCTCGCCCGCTGCCTGATCGCGCTGGACGAGGAGGAGCAGGCCGGCGCCATGCTGGACGGCCTCCCCGCCTCGCTGCAATCCCACCCCGAGATCGCCTCGGTCCGCGCCGCCATGGAGCTTGCCGCCCAGGGCCGCGAGGCAGCGGGCAAGCTCGACCAGTTCGAGCAGCGCCTCGCCGCCGACCCCAACGACCACGAGGCCCGTATCGAGCTCGCGGTGGCGCTGGCCGGCATGGACCGCCGCCAGGAGGCCGCCGAGGCGCTGCTGGAGGCGATCCGGCGCGACCGCGCCTGGAACGAGGAGGCCGCGCGCAAGCAACTTCTCAAGTTCTTCGAGGCCTGGGGCTTCGACGACCCGGCGACCATGAAGGCCCGCCGCGGCCTGTCCACCATCCTGTTCCGCTGACGCATGGATCCCTTCCAGCCCGCCCCCGAGCAACTTCCGCCCGAGATCGCGGTGTTCCCGCTGTCGGGGGCGCTGCTGCTGCCGGGCGGCCGGCTGCCGCTGAACATCTTCGAGCCGCGCTACCTCGCCATGACGCTGGACAGCCTGGCGCATGGCCGGCTGTTCGGCATGATCCAGGGCGATCCCTCCAGGCCGCGCGCCGAGAGCGGCACCGCCCTCTACAGCGTCGGCTGCCTGGGGCGCATCTCCTCCTTCTCGGAGACCGATGACGGGCGGCTGCTGATCACCCTGACCGGGGTGGCGCGCTTCCGCGTGGCCGAGGAGATCGAGATGCGCCGCGGCTACCGCCGGGTGCGCGCCGACTACGCGCCCTACCTCGCGGACCTCGACCTGCCCGCAGCGGAGGAAGGCGACCCGCGCGAGGACATCCTGGCCGCGCTGCGCCCCTATTTCAGCGCCAAGGGCATCGAGGCGAACTGGGGCGCCATCGAGGAGATGGCCGGCCCCAGCCTCGTCACCACCCTCTCCATGGTCTGCCCCTTCGCCGTGCCGGAGAAGCAGGCCCTGCTGGAGGCCCCCACCCTGACCGAGCGCGCGCAGACGCTCGTCACGCTGCTGCGCATGGCCGCGCATGACGGCGGCGACCTTCCGCCCGACGCCCGGCCCAGCTAGAGCCCACAGCCATGACCGAGACACCCCCTCCTGCCGGCGGCGCCGTGGATCCCAAGCTGCTCGAGATCCTGGTCTGCCCCGTCACAAAGAAGCCGCTGCGCTACGACCGCGAGCGCGGCGAGCTGGTCAGCGAGGCCGCCGGCCTCGCCTATCCCATCCGCGACGGCATCCCGATCATGCTGCCCGACCAGGCGCGGCGGCTGGACTGAGATGTCCGCCCCCGCGGTGACCGAACTGCGCTACCGCGGCGCCGAGCGCTTGCTGGAGGTGGGCTTCGCCGATGGCGCCCGCTTCCGCCTGCCCGCTGAATACCTGCGCGTCGAAAGCCCCTCGGCCGAGGTGCAGGGCCATGATCCCTCGCAGAAGCGCACCATCGCCGGCCGCCGCCATGTCGGCATCATGCGGATCGAGCCGGTGGGCAACTACGCGGTGCGGCTGGTCTTCGACGACCTGCATGACACGGGCATCTACTCCTGGGCCTGGCTGCGCCTGCTGGCCGAGGAGCAGGACAGCCGCTGGGCCGCCTATGAGGCCGCCCTGGCCGAGCGCGGGCTGAGCCGCGACCCGCCGCGGCGGTAGGGCTGATCACCCGAAGGCCGGCAGCCCCATCGCCTGCCGCGCGAAGGCGCGCTTGAGCGCGGGGATGCGGTCCACCGCCGCGATGCCCAGCCGCCGCGCCAGCCGCACCGGGCCGATGTCATTGCCGAACAGCCGCTCCAGCGCATGGGTGGCGCCGATCATCAGCAGCGCATCCGGCCGCCGCGCCGCCTGGTAGCGCCGCAGCAGCGCGGCCGCGCCGACATCCTGGCCCGCCGCATGGGCCTCGCCCAGCAATTCCGCCAACGCCGCCACGTCGCGGAAGCCGATGTTCAGCCCCTGCCCCGCGATGGGGTGCATGCCATGCGCCGCATCCCCCACCAGCGCCAGCCGCTCGGCGGTGTAGCGCATCGCGTGCATCGCGCTCAGCGGATAGGACCAGCGCCGGCCGATCGGTTCGATCGCGCCCAGCCAGTCGCCCAGCCGCCGGCGCAGTTCGCGCGCGAAGCCGGCCTCGTCCATGGCCAGCAGCCGCCGGCCCACGCCGCGGCTCTCGGTCAGCACATAGGCGGAGGCATGCGGCAGGGCGCTGACGCCGAATTCCTTCAGGTCGCTCAGCGGCAATTGCGCGAGCGGCCCGGCGGGCAGGAACAGCTCCAGCGCGCGGTTGTGGTGCGGGCGCTCATGCGCGAAGGCGCCGACCAGGCCGATCTGGCCGTAGTCGTGCCGCGCCGTGCCGATCCCCGCCGCCGTGCGCGACGGGCTGTTGCGGCCCTCGGCACCCACCACCAGCCGCGCGCGGATGCGCCGGCCGTCGCGCATGGTCAGCGTCGCGCCCTCGGCGTCGCGTGCCACCTCGGCGGTCATGGGGGCGAAGACCTGCACATGCGGCAGCTCCGGCAGGCGGGCGTTCAGCGCCACGCGCAGCGCCCGCGCCTCCACCATCCAGCCGAAGGGCGTGTCGGATACCTCCGCGGCCTCGAAATCGAGATCGAGCGGCGATGGCGCCTCGCCGATCCGGCCATCGGCCACCTTGATGCCGGTGATGGGGCAGGGTGTGGTCGGCAGCCGCTCCCAGATGCCTGCGTGGTCCAGCAGCTGCCGGGAGGCGGCGGCGATGGCATAGGCCCGCCCGTCGAAGCCCTGCAGCGCCATGGGCGGCAGGGGGGCCGCATCCAGGATGGCGCAGGGCACGCCGCGCGCCGACAGCGCCGCGGCCAGGGTGGCGCCCACGGGGCCCGCGCCGAGGATTGCCACCTCGGTCTCGAAGATCTCGCTCATGCCAAGCAGCTTAGGCGATTTCCGCGTCGCGCAAGAGGCGGGCCGCGCTGCCTCCCTGCTTTGCCTGTTTCCTGTGCAGATCGCAGCCGCCGGGGGGCTCCAGGCCGGGTGGATGCGTGGCACGACTCTTGAATGTTGCGCTCTCGAACGGCGGCACGGCGCCGCCGCCCGGTGGAGAGGAAGGCAGGCTGATGAAGCTCGTGATGGCGATCATCAAGCCCTTCAAGCTGGACGAGGTGCGCGACGCGCTCACCCCGCTCGGTGTGCAGGGGCTGACGGTGACGGAGGTGAAGGGGTTCGGGCGGCAGAAGGGCCAGACCGAGATCTACCGCGGCGCCGAATACCAGGTGAGCTTCCTGCCGAAGCTCAAGATCGAGGTCACCGTCCCCGACGAGATGGTCGAGGCGGTGGTCGAGGCGATCGCCGGCGCGGCCCGCACCGGCAAGATCGGCGACGGCAAGATCTTCGTCCTGGGCGTGGAGAGCGCGATGCGCATCCGCACCGGCGAAACCGACGCGGCCGCGCTGTGACGCGCGCAACACACCCCAGGAGAATGACGACGATGAAGTTCTGGTTGGCCGCGCTGGCGGCCCTGCCCCTCATGGCGCTGCCCGCCCTGGCGCAGGACGCGGCCCCGGCCGCACCCGTGCTCGACACCGGCAACATGGCCTGGATGATGACCTCCACCGTCATCGTCCTGATGATGACCATCCCCGGCGTGGCGCTGTTCTACGCCGGCATGGTCCGCAAGAAGAACGTGCTGTCCGTGCTGATGCAGTCCTTCGCGGCCTGCTGCCTGATTTCCATCGTCTGGGTGGTGGTCGGCTACAGCATCGCCTTCTCGGGCGAGCACCCCTACATCGGCAATTTTGATCGCGTGCTGCTGGCCGGCATGGTGGACAGCTGGAACACGGTGCTCGACGACGACACCATCACCGAAGCCGTCTTCATGATGTTCCAGATGACCTTCGCCATCATCACCGCCGCCCTGATCACCGGTGCGGTGGCGGAGCGCATGAAGTTTTCGGCGTTGATGGTGTTCCTCACGCTGTGGTCCATCCTGGTCTACGCCCCGGTGGCGCATTGGGTGTGGGGTGACGGCGGCTTCCTGGACGAATGGGGCGTGCTGGACTTCGCGGGCGGCACGGTCGTGCACATCAACTCTGGCATTGCCGCCCTGGTCGCCTGCCTCGTGCTCGGCCCGCGCAAGGGCTATGGCACGGACAACATGGCGCCGTACAATCTCGCCTTCGCGGTGATCGGCGCCTCGCTGCTCTGGGTGGGTTGGTTCGGCTTCAACGCTGGCTCTGCCGGCGCGGCGGATGCCAATGCCGGCTTCGCCATGCTGGTGACGCAGATCGCCACCGCCGCCGCGGCGCTGACCTGGATGATCGTGGAGTGGATGGCCAAGGGCAAACCCTCCGTGCTTGGCCTCATCTCGGGCGCGGTCGCGGGCCTCGTGGGCATCACCCCGGCGGCGGGCTATGTCGGTCCGATGGGCGCGCTGGCCATTGGCGCGGCGGCCGGCTTCGTGTCCTGGTGGGCCTGTACCGAACTGAAGAAGAAGCTTCGCTATGACGACAGCCTGGACGTGTTCGGCATCCATGGCGTGGCCGGTATCGTCGGTGCGCTGCTGACCGGCTGGTTCGCCATCGAGGCGATCGGGGGCACCGCCGGCAGCTGGGACCAGGTCGTGCTGCAGGCCTACGGCGTGGGCGTGACCATCGCCTTCACTGCGGTCGCCACCTTCATCCTGCTCAAGATCGTGGACGTGATCGTCGGCCTGCGCGTCACCGAGGAGGAGGAGGTCGAGGGCCTCGACGTCACCCAGCACGGCGAACGCCTGGGCTGAGCCCCGGTATCGCCGCAGGGGGCGCGCCCGGCCATTGGCCTGGGCGCGCCTTTTTTTCGCCGCCCGCTTGACCCGGCCGCCCCCGCAACCTTTGTGACATGGATGCGCAAGCTGGCGGCCGTCCCGCGCGGCGACGAGGACAGTTGGTGGGCGGTGGTGGCCACGGTCGGGCGTCGGCACCGCATCGCCGAGGTGTATCGCTCCCGCGCGGAAGCCCTGCAGGATCGCGCTTGGCGCGCGCAGCAGGTCCAGGCCTATGAGGATTTCCTGCGCCGCTCCGACCAGCCGGTGCCGCACTACTCGGTCGCGCCGATCCGCCGGTCGGATCTGCCACGCAAATGGACACCGCTGCCTGCCCTCGGTTTCCTGCGCGGCGAATTCATCTGAGGGCGCGAAAGCAGGCGCCGGCGCCTTTCTTCCCATGCGGGCCAGCCCGCCATATGGTGCCCCGCCAGGAAGCCGCCGCATGAACCAGACACCCCCCCCGAGCCTGCTGCCCTACGACACCTGGGCCACCCGCGCGCTGCGCTCCGTGGTCGCGGACGCGCTCGAGCACGCCGCCCGCGAGGGCCTGCCGGGCGAGCACCACTTCTACATCTCGTTCCGGACCGACCATCCCGGCGCCAGCATCCCCGGCCACCTCAAGGCGAAATATCCGCGCGAGATCACCATCGTCCTGCAGCACCGCTTCTGGGACCTGAAGGTGGACCGTGCCCGCGGCCTGTTCACGGTCGGGCTGTCCTTCGCCGGGATACCCGCCACGCTGGTCGTGCCCTTCGTCGCCCTCACCGCCTTCCAGGACCCGCATGCCCAGTTCGGCCTGCGCTTCGAGCCGGAATATGAGGGCGAGGAGGACGCCGCCGACCTGCCGGCGCCCGAGGCCACCACCGGTGGCGAAACCCCCGAGGCTTCCGACGGGGTGCCTTCCGAAGCACCCCAGGTGGTCAGCCTCGACGCCTTCCGCCGCAAGCGCGACTGACCTTCTTCCAGGAGTACCCGCCCCGTGCTCGACGCCGCCACGCCCCCGCAGCCCGAAGGCTTCCGCTACAGCCCGAACTTCCCGCTGGCCAAGGACACGACGCCCTACCGGCGCCTGCCCATCGACGGCGTGAAGGCCATCGAGGTGGAGGGCAAGCGCGTGCTGAAGGTGCCGCCCGCCGCGCTTGACGAACTGGCGCGTATCGCCTGCCACGAGGTCTCGCACCTGCTGCGCCCCGGCCACCTGGCGCAGCTTCGCGCGATCCTCGACGACCCCGAGGCCAGCGCCAATGACCGCTTCGTGGCGCTCGACCTGCTGAAGAACGCCAACATCGCCGCCGGCGGCCAGCTGCCCATGTGCCAGGACACCGGCACCGCCATCGTCATCGGCAAGAAGGGCCAGCGCGTCTGGGTCGAGGGCAATGAGGAGGAGGCGCTGAGCCTCGGCGTCGCCCGCACCTACACCGAGACCAACCTGCGCTATTCCATGATGGCGCCGGTCACCACCTTCGAGGAGGTGAACACCGGCACCAACATGCCCGTGGAGTTCACCATCCTCGCCGCCCCCGGCGAGGACCACGCCGATGAATTCCACCTGATGTTCGTCCTCAAGGGCGGCGGTTCGGCAAACAAGACCTTCCTCTACCAGCAGACCCGCGCGGTGCTGAACAAGCCCAAGCTGCTGGCCTTCATCGAGGAGAAGGTGAAGACGCTGGGCACCTCCGCCTGCCCGCCCTACCACCTTGCGGTGGTCATCGGCGGCACCAGCGCCGAGGCCAACCTCAAGACCGTGAAGCTCGCCTCCACGCGCTACCTGGATGGGCTGCCCACCCGCGGCGACAAATCCGGCCACGCCATCCGCGACCCGGAGCTGGAGGCCGAGATCCACAAGCTGACGCAGAACCTGGGGATCGGCGCGCAATTCGGCGGCAAGTATTTCTGCCACGATGTGCGCGTGATCCGCATGGCCCGCCACGGCGCCTCCCTGCCCATCGGCATCGGCGTCTCCTGCAGCGCGGACCGGCAGATCAAGGCGAAGATCACCGCCGATGGCGTGTTCCTGGAGGAATTGGAGCACGATCCCGCCCACTACCTGCCCGAGCACACCGAGGACATCCTGGGCGGCGAGGTGGTTCAGATCGACCTGAACCGCCCGATGGCCGAGATCCGCGCCGAACTCACGAAGCATCCGGTCAAGACCCGCGTGTCGCTGACCGGCACCATCGTGGTCGCGCGCGACATCGCGCACGCCAAGCTGCAGGAAAGGCTGGATGCCGGGCAGGGCCTGCCCGACTATATCAAGAACCACCCGGTCTATTACGCCGGCCCCGCCAAGACGCCGCAGGGCATGGCGACCGGCAGCTTCGGCCCCACCACCGCGGGGCGCATGGACAGCTATGTCGAGTCCTTCCAGAAGGCCGGCGGTTCGCTGGTGATGCTGGCCAAGGGCAACCGCTCGCGCGCCGTGCTGAACGCCTGCAAGACCTACGGCGGCTTCTACCTGGGCAGCGTCGGCGGCCCGGCCGCCCGCCTCGCGCAGGACTGCATCCGCAAGGTCGAGGTGCTGGAATACCCCGAGCTCGGGATGGAAGCCGTCTGGCGGATCGAGGTCGAGGATTTTCCCGCCTTCATCGTGGTGGATGACAAGGGCAACGACTTCTACGAGGGGCTGGAGTGATGAAGCTGCCAGCCCGCGCCGCCCCGGTGGTCCAGGGCCTGTTGCTGACGCTGCTGATGACCTTCGTCGTCTCCGGCGTCTCGACGCTGTGGGCGCTTGGCCCGACGACAGAGGTCCTGCGGCGCTGGCCCGAGGCCTGGGGCATGTCCTGGGTGGTCGCCTTCCCGACCATGCTGGTGGTGATGCCGCTGGCCCGCCGCGTCGTGGTGCGCCTGGTCGCGGCGCCTTGAGACAGGAACCTTCGCCATGACCCGCCAGCTCATCTCCTCCGGCTCGAAGTTCGAGGAAGAAATCGGCTATTCCCGCGCCGTGGTGGATGGGGACTTCATCTTCCTCTCCGGCACCACCGGCTATGACTACGCCACCATGACCATCGCCGACGATGTCGTGGCCCAGTGCGAGCAATGCTTCAAGAACATCGCTGCTGCCCTGGCGAAGGCCGACGCCACGCTGGACGACATCATGCGCGTGCTGGTCATCGTGCCCCGCCGCGAGGATTGGGAGCCGTGCTGGCCGGTCTTCAAGAAATACCTCGGGCATGCGCGCCCGGCCTCGACGCTGATACACGCCCAGCTCCAGACCGACGCCATGCGCATCGAAATCGAGGCCACCGCCCGCCGTCGCAAGGATCGCTGACACATGCGCTTCGCCGTGGACCGCCTGGACCACCTGGTCATCACCTGCAAGGACGTGGACATCACAGCCGCCTGGTACCAGCGCGTGCTCGGCATGGAGCGGATTGACTTCGGCCCGCGCCAGCGCACCGCCCTGCGCTTCGGCGGGCAGAAGATCAACCTGCGCCCGCAGGAGGTCAGCCAGACCGAATGGTTCTCCGGCGTCGCGCCGGCGCCGGGCTCGCAGGATCTGTGCTTCATCGTGACCGTGACCGCGCTGCAGGTGGTCGAGCATCTGCACCGCTGCGGCGTCACGGTCGAACAGGGGCCGGTCGCCAAGGATGGCGCGCTTGGGCCCATCACCAGCGTCTATTGCCGCGACCCGGACGGCAACCTCATCGAGATCGCCAGCTACTCCGACTGAGCGGCAGGAGGCCGGCCATGCAGGCCCAGGCATTCTTCGCGGATTACCTGGACCGGCTGCAGGCTGCTCTTCGCCGCGTGGACCTCGGCGCCGTCGAGACGCTAGCCCTCTGGCTGGCCGCCGCCCGCGCCGACGGCAGCCAAGTCTTCCTGGCCGGCAATGGCGGCAGCGCGGCCAATGCGCTGCACCTGGCCAATGACCTGCTCTACACCGTCTCCGGCCGGATGGGCGACGGGCTGCGCGCCCATGCGCTGACCGCCAATGCCGCGACACTGACCTGCCTTGCCAATGATGTGGGCTATGAACAGGCGCTAGCCGGCCAACTCGCGGTGCTGGCGCGCCCGGGCGACCTGCTGGTCTGCCTCTCGGGAAGCGGGGATTCCCCCAACATCCTGCGGGCGCTGGAACAGGCCCGCGCCATCGGCGTGCGTTCCTGCGCGGTGCTGGGCTATGGCGGCGGCACGGCCCGGGCGCTGGCCGATCTCGTGCTTCATGTGCCTGTGGACGACATGCAGATTGCCGAGGACGCGCAACTGGTCCTCGGCCACATGGTCATGCAGTGGTTGCGCGGCGATGCCGCCCGCGCTGCCCCCGGCCCGGGCTAGCTGACGAGGAAGGCGACCACCAGGCCGACCACCACGAGCACGAGGCCCCCGAGCAACATCCAGCGCAACACCCCAGGGGT
>SKWC01000276.1 GCA_007129145.1 Rubritepida sp. | reverse complement strand
GGCGGCGATCTCGACGCGGGGGTCTTCCAGGATGCGGTCCAGCACACCCCAAGTGTACGCGCCATGGGCGCCTCCGCCCTGCAGGGCGAGTTCGATACGCTTGGCTTCGGGCATCACGGCACTCCTGTTGTGTCCAGTTGTGGCCAGGGATGCCGTGATCCATACAGGATTATGCTGCGGCGCACAAACGCGCCGCAGCAAGCGCCGGCTCAGCCTTCCGGCGTGATGCCCGCCGCCTCTACCAGCGGCCGGAAGGTGGCCACTTCCGCGGCGATGAACTCGGAGAGCTCCTGCGGCGTCATGGTGCCGGGATCGCCGCCCAGATCGGCGAAGCGGGCGGCCATCTCGGGTGCGTTCACGATGGCACGGGTCTCGGTGTTCAGCCGCTCGACGATGGCCGGGTCCATGCCCGCCGGGCCCGACAGCGAGAACCAGGTGGTGCTGATCAGGTCCACCCCCTGGTCGCGGAAGGTGGGGATGTCGGGGAACTGGCTGTGGCGCTCGGCGCTGGACATGGCGATCCCGCGTGTCTGCCCGCCGCGCAGGTCCGTCGCCGAGGAGGGCAGGCTGTCCGACATCATGGGCACCGTGCCCTGGATGACCGCCTGTCGCGCCGGGCCGGCGCCGCGGAAGGGCACGTGGGTGTAGGGGATGTTCATCATCCGCGCGAATTGCACGATCAGCAGATGGTTGGATGAGCCCACGCCCGAGGAGGCCATGTTCAGCCCGCCCGGCGTCTCGCGCGCCAGCCGCACGATGTCCTCCAGGTTGCGGATCTCGCTGTTCGGATTCACCACCCAGGCCGAGGGGTTGGTGATGACCATCGCGATGTGGCTGAAGGAGGCGACGGGATCGTAGCGCAGGTTGCGGTAGATGGATGGCCCGATGCCGTGGCTCGCGATGTTGCTCATCAGCAGGGTCTGGCCGTCGGGCGCGGCATCCGCGACCATCTGGCTGCCCACCGTGGCGGTGCCGCCGGCGCGGTTCTCCACGATGAAGGGGGTGTTCAGCCGCTGCGAGAGCTGGTCTGCCAGCAGCCGGCCCACCAGGTCGGTGGTGCCGCCGGGCGCGAAGGGCACAACCAGGCGGATCGGGCCGGCGGGCCAGGATTGCGCGCGGACGGTGGCGGGCGCGGCGAGCGGGGCAGCCAAGGCCGCCGCGCCGAGCAGCAGCGGGCGGCGCGTCAGCAGGATCTTGTTGGGCATGGGAATTCCTCCTCCGGGTGGGGGCCGCGTTACGGCACCATCACTCCGGGGGAGATGGCATGAGGTCGCGGCGGCGGGCAAGCCCGCCGCCGCGGGACTCAGCCCACCGGGTCGCCCTTCACGGTCAGCCCATCGGCGCGGCGCTGCGCCTTCTTGCGCTCATGCGGGTCGAGGTGGCGCTTGCGCAGCCGCACCGCGGACGGCGTCACCTCCACCAGCTCATCGTCCTCGATGTAGGCGATGGCCTGCTCCAGGCTCATGCGCCGGGGCGGGATCAGCAGCAGTGCCTCATCCTTGCCGGCGGCGCGGATGTTGGTCAGCTTCTTCTCCTTCACGGGGTTGACCTCCAGGTCATCCTCGCGGGCGTTCTCGCCGATGATCATGCCGACATAGACCTTGGCACCGGAGCCGATGAACAGCGCGCCGCGCTCCTGCAGGGAGAACAGGGCGTATTGCGTGGTCTCGCCGTCCACGTTCGAGATCAGGCTGCCGTTGCGCCGCCCCTCGATCACGCCGGCCCAGGGGCCATAGCCCTGGAACAGCCGGTTCATGATGCCGGTGCCGCGCGTGTCGGTCAGGAATTCGCCATGGTAGCCGATGAGCCCGCGCGAGGGCATGTGGAAGGTCAGCCGGGTCTTGCCGCCGCCCGAGGGGCGCATGTCCTGCATCTGGCCCTTGCGCAGCGACAGCTTCTCGACAACGACGCCCGCATAGGGCTCGTCCACATCCACCAGCACTTCCTCGTACGGCTCCTCGCGGGCGCCGGTGTCGGGGTTGTCGCGGGTCAGCACGCGGGGGCGGCCGATGGTCAGCTCGAAGCCCTCGCGGCGCATCGTCTCGATCAGCACGCCCAGCTGGAGTTCGCCGCGGCCGGCCACCTCGAAGGCGTCGGTTTCCTCGCTGTCGCGCACCCGGATCGCGACATTGCCCTCCGCCTCGCGGAACAGCCGGTCGCGGATCTGGCGCGAGGTGACCTTCTTGCCCTCGCGCCCGCCCAGCGGCCCGTCGTTGACGCGGAAGGTCATGGCCAGCGTCGGCGGGTCCACCGGCACCGACGGCAGAGGGGCGGCAACCTCCGCCGCGCAGAGCGTGTCGGGGATGGTGGCGTCCGACAGCCCCGCGATGGCGATGATGTCGCCCGCCTCGGCTTCCTCGACCGGCACGCGCTCAAGCCCGCGGAAGGTCAGCAGCTTGGTCAGCCGGCCCGTCTCGACCTGGCTGCCGTCGGCGCGCAGCACCTTCACCGGCATGTTGAGCCGCGCCACCCCCTGCTCGATCCGCCCGGTCAGGATGCGGCCCAGGAAGTTGTCGTATTCCAGGATGGAGGCGTTCATGGCGAAGGGCGCGCCCATGTTCACCGTGGGTGCGGGCACATGGCGCACCACCAGGTCGAACAGCGCGTTCAGGTTCTGGCGCGGGCCCTCCATGCTCTCATCGGCCCAGCCCTGGCGGCCCGAGGCGAAGAGCATGGGGAAGTCCAGCTGCTCGTCCGAGGCGCCGAGGTTCGCGAACAGGTCGAACACCTCATCATGCACCTCATGCGGGCGGGCGTCCTGGCGGTCCACCTTGTTCACCACCACGATGGGGCGGATGCCGCGCGCCAGCGCCTTGCCCAGCACGAATTTGGTCTGCGGCAGCACGCCCTCGGCCGCGTCCACCAGCAGGATCGCGCCATCCACCATGGAGAGGATGCGCTCCACCTCGCCGCCGAAATCGGCGTGGCCGGGCGTGTCCACGATGTTGAGCTTGACACCCTCCCATTCCACGGCCGTGCATTTGGCCAGGATGGTGATGCCGCGCTCCTTCTCGAGGTCGTTGCGGTCCATCGCCCGCTCGGCCACCTGCTGGTTTTCCCGGAAGGTTCCGGCCTGCTTCAGGAGTTCGTCAACGAGCGTGGTCTTGCCGTGATCGACATGCGCGATGATCGCGAGGTTGCGCATTTGCATGGGGTGGGCTCCGGGCAGCGGCGGGGGCAGGGGCGGGCCCGGGCGCGGCGCACCCCGGGCGGGCAGTGGATCAGTTTGTGGCTGTTGCAGCGCACACATAGGGGGCAATCGCGCGAATTGCCAGCATGAAGGCTGCGGGCGGCCATGCGGCGGATGCGTGCCGCGCCTGCACCCGCGCCGGCGAACCCCGCCCCGCTACCAGGTCACATCCCAGCCCTAGCGCCCGCCCGCAGCCTCAGACCGGCACCAGCCGCGTCAGCCGCGACGGCGTCATCTCGGCCAGCAGCACGCTGCCGTCGGGGTGCAGCGCCATCCCATGCGCGCCGTTCAGCACCGCCCGCGCCCGCCCCACCAGCAGCCCCTCGGGCGAGAACACCGACAGGCTCGGCACCTGGTCAGTCACCCACCAGTTGCCCTTCGAATCCGCGGTCACCGCCATGGGCTTGTGCAGCAGGGTGATGCTGCGCCGGTGCCGTCCCGACTGGTCGAACACCTCCAGCCGGTTGTTCTCGCGGTCGGCCACCGCCACCTCGCCGCGCGGACCCACCCAGACCGCATGCGGCGTCGAGAACTCGCCCGCCCGCTGGCCCGGGCCGCCCCAGCCGTCGCGCGGGGCGCCATCGGGGCCGAAGACATGCACGCGCGAGGCCGCATAGCCATCGGCCACGAAGGCGGTGCCATCCGGGGCGAAGGCGATG
>SKWC01000368.1 GCA_007129145.1 Rubritepida sp. | reverse complement strand
CGCTGCTCTGGCTCTCGGGGGTGGAGCGCCTGGCCTCCGCGCTGCGCCGTTCCGCCGAGGAGACCGCCTTGTTCGCCGCGCCGCTCAGGGTGCCGCGCCTGCCCGCCCTGCCCGAGGTTCAGGACGGCGTGGCGCGCCTCGTGCGCTCGCTGCAGGCGCGCGCGGCGCGGCTGGGCGAGTTGAAGGCGGCGGACGAGGCCATCCTGGAGGCCCTGCCAGAGCCCCTGCTGGTGCTGGACGGCGACCTGGAGGTGCGGCGCGCCAACCGCGCGGCGCGCAAGCTGTTCGGCATCGCCCCCGGCGCCGACCGGCCCGGCGACATGCCGGTGCTGCTGCGCCATCCGCTGATGGCCGCCGCGCTCGACCTCGCGCGCGGGGGCGGCGGGCCGCAGCAGGTGGATGTGACGCTGCCCGGCCCCTCCCCGCGCGAGCTTTCGGCCCAGATCCTCCCGATGACACAGATCCAGGACGCCCCGGCCGATGCCGGGCGCATCGTCATGCTGCTGACCGACCGCACCGCGGCGCGCACGGTCGAGCGCATGCGCGCGGATTTCGTGACCAATGCCAGCCATGAACTCCGCACGCCGCTGGCCAGCCTGATGGGCTTCATCGAGACGCTGCGCGGCCCGGCCGCCGATGACCATGCGGCGCGCGAACGCTTCCTGGGCATCATGGCCGACCAGGCCGAGCGCATGCACCGGCTGATCAATGACCTGCTCAGCCTCTCGCGCATCGAGACCACCGAGCACATGCCGCCCGAGGGCGAGGCCGATCTGGCCGCGCTGCTGCGCGCCGAGGCCGCCGCCGCCGAGCCCCTGCTGGAGAAGCGCGGCATCCGCCTGGTGCTCGACCTGCCCGAAGCGCCGCTGCGCGCCCGGCCCGCCAGCGCCGACCAGCTGGCGCAGGTGGCGCGCAACCTGCTGGACAACGCCATCCGCCATGCGCGGGCCGAGGTGCGGCTGGAGGCCGCGGCGTCCGAGCATCGCGGCCGGCCGGGTGTCGCCTTCGCCGTGACCGACGACGGCCCGGGCGTGCCGGCCGAGCACCTCCCCCGCCTGACCGAGCGCTTCTACCGGGTGGACCGCGGCCGGGCGCGGGCGGTGGGCAACACCGGGTTGGGGCTGGCCATCGTGAAGCACATCGTGAACCGCCACCGCGGCCATCTGCTGATCGAGAGCCGCGAGGGGGAATGGGCGCGCTTCCGCGCCTGGTGGCCGGCCGACGCCGAGTGAGCCGCCGCTACAGCTTCATCCCATCCTGGTCGGGCTGCGCGGCCCAGGCCTGGAAGCTCGGGGATGCGGGCACCCGCCCCTGCTGGATCAGCCTGAGCCAGACGCCGCCGCCCTCGATCAGCCGGTTCATCCCCGAGGGCCAGACCGCGAGGCTCATGGCTTCCGCCATCTTGCCCTCGGGCACCCCGGCCGCGTAGCCGGCCTCGATCTCGGCGGCCAGCGCCCAGAGGTCGCCCAGCGCGGTCTGCACGCCGACCAGCGCGATGCGCGCCAGCGCCTCGGGCACCGGCAGGCCCGCCAGCGCGGCGCTGGTGGCCTCGCGATAGGCCATGGCGGCGGGCACGCCCGGGAAATGCGGCTGCCAATGCGCGTCCATGAAGGCATAGGCCCGCGCGCCGCGGGCCAGCGCCACCAGCCGCCAGATGGCGGTGGCGTGCGCATCCGTGCCGCCCTCCTCGCGGAACATGCGCAGGTGGTGGGTGCCCACATGCTCCTCGGCGGCGAGCAGGATGGCGACCCAGGCGAACTCCCGCTCCCAGGGGGTGAGGTGGCGGTCGGTGAGCGTCACCGCGCGGTACATCACCGCCGCCGCATCCTGCAGGGCGGGCATGGCGGCCGCCATGACGTCCTGGTGCGGCAGCAGGAAGCCGCGTGCGGCGCGCACCGCCTCCAGCCGGCGCGTCACCTCCTCCGGCGGGGGCAGCGGGGCGAGGGGGGTGGTGTGGTCCATGCGCCTTGGTCCTTCCTTCAGCCGGCCGCGGCCGCTTTGAGCATCGCGGCCCGGGTGCCGTGCAGCGCCGCCCGGCCCGAGGGGCGCACATCCAGCCGCGCCGCCACCTCGCGCGCGCAGGCGATGGCGGCCTCGGCCTCCACCCCCGTCGCCACGCCGCAGAGTTCCATCATCTGCGCGATGTCCTCGCTGGCCATGTTGCCGATGGCCTCGGGGGTGGCGACGCCGCCGCCCAGCCCGCAGATCGAGGTCTCGAAGCGGCGCACGCCAGCCTGCATGGCCGCCAGCACATTGGCCGAGGCGAGGCCGGCCATGTCATGCACATGGAAGGCGGGATCGAGGCCGGGGAAGCGGTCCATCCAGCGCGCGAAGCGGTCATGGACGGCGCGCGGGTCCTCCATGCCCATGGAGCCCGCCAGCATCACCTGGCGCACCCCCGCCGCGTGCAGCCGCGCGAGGATGGCGTCCACGCGCTCCTGTGGGATCACGCCGTCCAGCGGGCACCAGAAGGCCATGCCCACGGCGACCGAGAAGGCCTTGCCCGCGGCGTCCGCGATGCGCTGCGCCGCCAGCGCGTTCTCGACCGCGGCCTCGATGGTGGTGTTCTGGTTGCGCGCCGTGTAGCGGACCGAGGCGGTGATCAGCGCCACCACCTCGTCCAGCCGCGTGCGCACCGCGCGCTCGGCGCCGCGGGCATTGGGCACGAGGCCGCGCAGCCGCACCCCGGGCAGGGGCGGCAGCGCCTCCAGCACGGCCTCGGCGTCGGCCAGGGCGGGGATGAATTTCGGACTCACGAAGCCCACCGCCTCGATCTCGGTGAAGCCGGCCTGCGCGAGGCGGGTGATCAGCCAGACCTTCTCCTCGGTGGGCAGCAGGCGGCCGAGGGATTGCAGACCGTCGCGGGGGCCGACATCGACCAGGGTCACGCTCTCGGGCAGTTGCATCACAGCGCCATTCCCCCTTCGGCAAGCTCGGCCTCGGTGAAGCCGAGTTCCTCCAGCAGCACCGCGCGGTTGTCCGCGCCCACGGGCGGGCCGGCATGGCGCACCTGGGGCGGCGTGCGGCTGAAGCGGCCCGAGGGCGCCTGCATCCGCACGGGCCCGCCAAGCTCGGCATCCTCCACCGCGATGACCGAGCCGCGCGCCTGGATGTGCGGGTCCGCGATGATGTCCGCCACGTCGTTCACCGGCGCGACCACGGCGTTGGAGGCCTCCAGCACCGCGATGAGCTCGGCGCGGGCGAAGCGGCCGATCGCGGCCTGCAGCGCCTCGTCCAGCGCCTCGACATCCGCCACCCGGCCGCGGTTGTCCGCGAAGCGCGGGTCCTGGGCCAGTTCGGGTATGCCCAGCGCCCCGCACAGCCGGATGAAGGTCTGGTTGGAGGAGGCCGAGAGGCTGACCCACTTGCCATCCGCGCACACGTAGGTGTTGCGCGGCGCGACCCAGGGCAGGCGGCTGCCCACCCGTTCCTGCACCAGCCCGAGCTGGTCGTAGTCCACCACCAGCGGGCCGAGCATGGCGAACATCGTCTCATACAGCGCGAGGTCCACCACCTGGCCGCGGCCCGATGCGTCGCGCTCGCGCAGCGCGGCCAGCGCCAGGAAGGCGCCGCCCAGCCCGGCGCTGGAATCCGCCAGCCCAAAGGGCGGCAGCAGCGGCGGCCGGCCCGGTTCGCCCGCGATGTGCACCGCACCCGCGAAACCCTCCAGCGCCGTGCCGAAGCCCGGCTTGTCGCGATACGGCCCGTCCTGGCCGTAGCCGGTGACGCGCAGCATCACGAGGCGCGGGTTGACCGCCGAGAGCACGTCCCAGCCCAGCCCCCAGCGCTCGAAGGTGCCGGGGCGGTAGTTCTCCACGATCAAATCGGCGCGCGCGCACAGCCGCTTCACGATCT
>SKWC01000430.1 GCA_007129145.1 Rubritepida sp. | reverse complement strand
GGAGAGGTTGGCGGGCATGCGCGCCGCTCCGCGCTCATCCACCAGCGCCAGTTCGGCGTTGCTGCCGGGGCGGTTGGGCGGGATGGTCCAGAACACGGCGTCGCCGGGGCGCAGCAGGGTGCACAGCGGCCCCGCCGCGCGCACCACCCCCGCCCCCTCGAAGCCCAGGATGCGCGGCTTGCCGGCCGGATCGGCGCTGCCGCGCAGCTTCGCATCCAGCGGATTCACCCCCACCGCCCGCACCTCCACCAGCAGGTCGCGGCCGGCGGGCGCGCCCGGGTCGGGCAGCGTCACATCCTCCAGCGCGGCCGGATCGGCCACGGGCAGGCAGCGGCTGTAGGCGATGGCCTTCATCGGCGGGGTTCCTCATCCTCGGGCGCGCGGCACCCTACCCGGCCCGGCCATGGCCGCCAAAGTCGGGCCGATGATTGACCGCCGCCCCGCCGCCCGGCTTCATCACCGCCCCGATACAGGAGCCCGCCATGCCAGCCACCCACCGCATCCCCGCCACCCCCGAGACCATCCGCTGGGGCACCTTCGACGCCAGCTACCGCCCCGTCCTGGAGGTGGAGAGCGGCGATGTGGTGGTGCTGGAATGCGTCTCGGGCGGGCCCGAGGTGATGCCCGAGGCCGGATCGGGCCTGGCCATCCCGCCCGCGCTCGCCGCCATCCACGCCAGCAACCCGCCGCGGCTGGGCCCGCACATCCTGACCGGCCCGGTGGCGGTGAAGGGTGCCATGCCCGGCGACGTGCTGCGCGTGGACATCGAGAAGATCGAACTCGGCTGCGACTGGGGCTTCTGCGGCTTCCGCCCGCTGGGCGGCACCCTGCCCGAGGATTTTCCCTACAAGCGCATGCTGCACATCCCGGTGGACCGCGAGAACCGCATCGGCCATGTGCCCGTCGGCCCGGGCGTGGCGCTGCCGCTGGCCCCCTTCTTCGGCGTGATGGGCGTGGCCCCGCCGGCCGAATGGGGTGCCATTTCCACCAAGGAGCCGCGCGCGCATGGCGGCAACCTCGACAACAAGGAAATCGGTGAGGGCGCGACCCTGTTCCTGCCCGTCCACGCGCCGGGCGCCATGTTCAGCGCGGGCGACGGCCATGGCGTGCAGGGCGATGGCGAGGTCTGCATCAACGCGCTGGAGATGTGCCTGACCGGCCATTTCCGCCTGACGCTGGAGAAGGGGGTGAACCTCGCCTATCCGCGCGCCGAGACGGCCACGCACTTCATCTCGATGGGCATGCATGAGGATCTGGACGAGGCGATGAAGCGGGCGCTCCGCGAGATGATCGGCTTCATCACCAGCCGCACGAATCTGAGTGCCGCGGATGCCTACCAGCTCTGCTCTCTGGCGGTGGATTTCCACGTCACCCAGACGGTGAACGGCGAGAAGGGCGTGCACGGCCTGCTGAAGAAGGGCCTGCTGTTCTGAAACGCGAAGGGGGGCGGCGCGCGGCCGCCCCCCCATTGATGCGCGGCGCGGCGGCTCACGTGCCGATGATGCCGCCGTCGTTCTTCGTGATCACGATGGTGGCCGAACGCGGCAGCTGGCCCGCATCCGGCCACTGGCTGTTGATCCGGCCCGCGGCGAAATCCGCCGCCGGGGTGGTCGCGCCCGGGTGCTGCACGTTCACGAACATGGTGCAGCGGTCCGGGGTGGTGACGACGCCCGTGATCTCCTGGCCGACCGGGCCGGTGAGGAAGCGGCGCATCTCGCCGGTCACCGGGTTGGCGCAGAGCATGGCGTTGTTGCCGAAGGGCGCCAGCGCGCCGCGCAGCTGGTCGCCCTCGCCGATGTCGGTCTGGATCCAGAGGCGACGGTCGGCGTCGAACCACAGCCCGTCGGGGCAGGCGAAGCTGCTGTCGGCGGTCAGCGCGGCGCCGCCGGCCACGCGGCTGTCGGCCTCGGGCCCCGCGATCACGAACAGGTCCCAGGCGAAGCGCGTGGCGGCGTGGTCGTCGCCCGCCTCGCGCCAGCGCACGATCTGGCCGAACACGTTCCGCGGGCGGGGGTTCGGCCCGTCCACCTGCGCCTCGGTGCGGCGGCTGTTGTTGGTCAGGGTGAAATAGACCCGCCCATCCACCGGATCCACCGCGCCCCATTCCGGGCGGTCCATCTTGGTGGCGCCCACCCGGTCAGCGGCCAGGCGGGTGTTCAGCAGCACCTCGCCCTGGTCGGCGAAGCCGTTCGCGGCGGTCAGCGGGCCCTGGCCATGCGCCAGCGGCAGCCATTCGCCGGTGCCGTCCGCGTTGAACTTCGCGGCATAGAGCACACCCTCGTCGAGCAGCGCGCCATTGGCGGTGGCGCGCTGGAAGGGGCGGGCGCTGACGAATTTGTAGATGTATTCGAAGCGCGCGTCGTCACCGGAATAGGCGACCACCGGGCGGCCTTCCACGACCGGGCCGAACACCACGCCCTCATGCGCGAAGCGGCCGAGGGCCGTGCGCTTCACCGGCGTCGCGGCCGGGTCGAAGGGGTTGACCTCGACCACCCAGCCGAAGCCGTTGGGCTCGTTGCGGTAGTCGCCGGTGGCGTCGGCGGCCAGGCGCGTGGCGTTGAAGCGCACGAACTCATCGGCGCCGCCGCGCGCCAGGTCCCAGTTGTAGCGGGACTGGCCGGTCGGCACGCCATAGCGCTCATGCTCGCGCGGGAGGTCGGGCTTCTGGTCCACCTCGGTGCTGTTGCGGAAATAGCCCGCCCAGTTCTCCTCGCAGGTGAGGTAGGTGTTCCAGGGCGTCACGCCATGCGCGCAGTTGTTCAGCGTGCCGCGGGTGCGGGTGCCGTCGGGGCTGTAGCGGGTGCGCAGCAGCGCATGGCCGCGCGCCGGGCCCGCGATCTCCATGGGCGTGGCGCCGGTGACGCGGCGGTTGCGCGGGTCGGGCACCACGTTCCAGGCGCCATCGGTGCCGCGGGCGATGCGCACCACCGACACGCCATGCGCGTTGATCTCCTTCAGCACCTCGTCGGGGTTGCGCGCGCCTTCCTCCAGCGGCATGCGCCCGCGGTCGATGGACAGGCCGGTGGCGCGGGCGTGCATGAAGCGCGGCTCGACATACTCATGGTTCAGCACGAGCAGCCCCTCGGTGCTGCTGCCCTCGTCGGGCCCGCGCCCCTCGATCGGGAAGAAATGCATCCCATCGTGATGCGCGCCGATGGCGCGGCCCTGCTCCTCGCCCGACATCTGCGGCAGCGGGCGGCCGGCGCTGCCGTCCAGCATCGTGCCCTGCGGGATCAGCACCCGCACGGAATAGCCGGGCGGGACGGTGACGGTGTCGCCGCTGGAGACCGGCACGGCCTGGAAGCCGATCTGCGGCTGCGGGCCGGTCACGGCGGCCGACGGGGTGGTGGAGGCCGCGGCCTCGCCGGCCGGCAGGAAGCCGGTCACGAAGGCGGCCATGCCCCCCGCGATCCAGCCGCGCCGCGACATCCGCGCGGCGGCGATGTCGGCAAAGAACGGGTTGGCGGAGTGGTTGGAAAGGGGCTCGTCGCCCTCTTCGATGCGGTCGAGGGGCTGGACGTTCTGGTCCATGGGAAGCGTGTCTCCGAAGGCTTGCGCCGGGTATGCGGCGCTGGCGGGCAGACCTATTCCACACTCGTCGCAACTGCCGATGACCGCGTGGTGACAAGGCCATGACATTGCGGTCCCGCCGCGTCTTTGGACTGGGCGGCGCGCCGGTCTATCATCCCGCCCCATGGAAGCGACACTGATCGCCGATCTCGGCGGGACCAATGCCCGCTTCGCCCTGGCCGGGGGCGGCGCCCATGGCCCGATCGCCGCGCTGCGCGTGCAGGATTTCGCCACGCCCGAGGCGGCGGTCCGCGCGGCGCTGGACGAATTGCGCCCGGACGCGCCGCCGGCACGGCT
>SKWC01000356.1 GCA_007129145.1 Rubritepida sp. | reverse complement strand
CTCATCGCCAACCCCAACTGCACCACCGCCATCCTGGTGGTGGCGCTGGAGCCGCTGCGCCGGGAATTCGGCCTGAAGCGCGTCATCGTCTCGACCTACCAGGCGGCCTCGGGCGCGGGGGCCGAGGGCATGGTGGAGCTTGAGCGCGAGACGCGCCGCGTGCTGGTGGACGGCGAGCCCGCCCGGGCCGAGGTCTTCGCGCATCCGCTGGCCTTCAACGTGATCCCGCAGATCGACGCCTTCCAGCCCAATGGCTACACCCGCGAGGAAATGAAGGTCGTCTGGGAGAGCCGCAAGATCATGGGCGTGCCCGATCTGCCCATCTCCTGCACGGCGGTGCGCATCCCCACCATGCGCGTCCATGCCGAGGCCGTGACCATCGAGACCGAGCGCCCCGTCACGCCCGAGGCCGCGCGTGCCGTGCTGGCCCGGGCCGCCGGGGTGCGCGTGGTGGATGAGCCCGCGGCCCAGCGCTACCCGATGCCCATCACCGCCACCGGCGCCGATGACGTCGAGGCCGGGCGCATCCGCGCCAACCCGGTCTTCGGCGAGCATGGGCTCGACCTGTTCCTCTGCGGCGACCAGCTGCTGAAGGGGGCGGCGCTGAACGCGGTGCAGATCGCCGAGAGGATGAAGCTGCCCGCCCGGGTGTGAGGGGTCCGGCCGTGATCCTTCAGATCAGGCAGGCCTCGCGCAGGGCGGCGCGCAGATGCGGCGGCAGGGCGTCCGCGCCTTGCGCCGCCGCCTCCATAACATCGGGCGGCGCATCGGCCGGGTCCAGGTAGCGCCAGCCCTGGAAGGGTTTCTGGGGCCGCGCGGCCACGGGCACCAGCTGCGGGTCCAGGACCAGCCCGGCGCAGGCCGTGCCGTCGTCCCAGGCGTCCTCGATGACGTCCAGCAGGCGCTGGCGCGCGCGGATGTGCCCCGCGATCACCCAATAGATGCTGCCGCCGGCCAGCAATTCGTCGCGGCGCCTGGGCGGCATGCGCGTCTGGTGGCGCAGCGGCGGCTCGGCCAGGGCGCGCGCCGCCTGGATGGCGCGCAGATGCGCCAAGTCGCGCACGCCCACGCTCAGCTTGATCAGATGCAGCATCATCCCATCATGTGGCGCTGTCCCGGAGTCGGGCAAGCGCCGACCCGCGCGCGATCAGCAGCCGGTACAGCACCGGCACCGCGAACAGGCTCAGCAGCGAGGCGAAGGCGAGGCCCGCCATGATGGTCACCGCCATGGAAGCGAAGAAGGCGTCCCACAGCAGCGGGATCATGCCCAGGATGGTGGTGCCCGCCGCCAGCAGGATAGGCCGCAGCCGGCTGATCGCGCCCTCCTGCACCGCGGCGACCGGCGCATCCCCCGCGGCGATGCGCGCGTCGATCTCATCCACCAGCACGATCGCGTTCTTCATCAGCATTCCCGACAGGCTGAGCAGCCCCAGCAGGGCGGTGAAGGTGAAGGGCAGGTCGGTCGCCAGCAGGCCGATCACCACGCCCGAGACCGCCATCGGCACCACCGCCCAGATGATGGCGGGCTGGCGCAGCTTGCCGAACAGCAGGACCGAGACGACCAGCATGACCAGGAAGCTCAGCGGCAGCTGGGCGGCGAGCGATTCATTGGCCTCGCCCGCCTGCTCGTATTCGCCGCCCCATTCCAGCCGGTAGCCCGGCGGCAGGGGGATGGCCTCGACGATGGGGCGGATGCGGCGGAAGGCCTGGTCAGGGGTCTCGCCCACCGGCGGGTTGGCCTTCACCGTGATGGTGCGGATCCGGTCGCGGCGCTGGATCAGCGCCTCCTCGAAGCCGGTCTCCATGCCGTCCAGGATCTGCGCGAGCGGCACGAAGGCCTCCTCGGCGGGGCTCCAGACCAGGCGGTCGGCCAGCAGCGCCGCGCCGCGCTCATCGGGCGGCGCGCGCAGCAGGATGGGGATCTGCGACGGGCCCTCGCGGTAGGTGCCGGCCTGCAGTCCGGAGGTGGCCAGCAGCAGCGCGCCCGCGACATCGGTGCGGGTGATGCCCGCCACTGCCGCGCGCTCCTCGTTCAGCCGCGGGCGCGCGGTCAATTCCCGTTCGCGCCAGTCGTGATGCAGGTCGCGCACGCGTCCCTCGGCGGCGAGGCGCCGCATCGCCGCCTCGGCGAGGTCGCGCAGCACCGCGGGGTCGGGGCCGCTGAAGCGCGCCTCCAGGTCCGAACCCGTGCCGGGGCCGAAGACGAGGCGGCGCGTGCGCACCTGCGCGGCGGGGAAGGCTTCGTCCAGCCGGCGCTGGATGCTTGCGGCCAGCGCCTCGATGGCCTCGCGGTCGGCGGTGCGGATGATGAACTGGCCATAGCCGCTGTCGGGCATCGCCGGCGCATAGGTCAGCATGAAGCGCGACGCGCCCGCCCCGGTGAAGGCCGAGACCGCCTCCACGCCCTCCAGCGGGGCGATCATCGCCTCGGCCTGCCGCATCATCGCCGCGGTGGCGCGGATGTCGGTGCCCTGGGGCAGCTGCATGTCCACGAAGAACAGCGGCGTGTTGGAGGCGGGGAAGAAGGCGTTGCGCACGAAGCCGAACCCCCAGAAGGAGGTCACGGTGATGCCCAGCAGCACCAGCAGCGTCAGCCAGCGCAGCCTGAGCGCCAGGCCGAGTGCGGCGCCATAGGCGCGGTAGCCGCGCCCGGCATAGGGGTCCGTTCCGGGGGCGGCGGGCGGGCGCAGCAGCCACGCGCCCAGCAGCGGCGTCACCGTCACCGCCAGCACCCAGCTCAGCAGCAGCGACAGCGCGATCACCGCGAACAGCGAGAACAGGAACTCGCCCGTGGTGTCGGGCGAGAGGCCGATGCCGGCGAAGGCCATGATGCCGATGACGGTCGCACCCAGCAGCGGCAGCTGCGTGCGGCGCGCCGCCTCGCTGGCCGCGTCGCGCGGGGCCATGCCGCGCTGCATGGCCACCAGCATGCCCTCGGCCACCACGATGGCGTTGTCCACCAGCATGCCCATCGCGATGATCAGCGCGCCCAGCGAGATGCGCTCCATCTCGATGCCCCAGATGCGCATGCCGAACAGCGTGCCCGCCACCGTCAGCAGCAGCGTCGCCCCCACCACCATGCCGACGCGCCAGCCCATGAACAGGCACAGCACCGCCACCACGATGGCGACCGACAGCGCGAGGCTGACCATGAAGTCGTCGATCGCGCGCTCCACCACGCGGTGCTGCTCATAGATGGGCTGGATGGCGACGCCGATGGGCAGTTGGCGCAGCAATTCGCGCAGCCGCTGCTCGACCGCCGCCCCCACCACGACCACGTTGGAATCCGGGATCGCGGAGACCGCGAGGGTGAAGGCCGCGACGCCGTCCTGGGCGATGATGCGCTCGGGGTCCTCGATGCGCTCGCGGCCGATCCGCGCGATGTCGAGGATGGAGATCTGCTCGGTCGAGCCGGGGCGGCCGATGCGCAGGTGCTGCAGCTGCTCCACCGCATCGAGGCCGGGGCGCGAGACCAGGCGCACGCGCAGGTCGCCCTCGCGCAGCCAGCCGCTCTCGACCACGGCGTTGGCGGCCGTGATGCGCTCGATCACCGACTGCAGCGGCAGGCCCAGCGCGGCCAGGCGGTCCTGCGCGACCTCGACGATCACCGCCTCCTCGGGCACGCCGGCCAGCTCCACCTTGGCCACGCCGCGCACGGTCAGCAGGTCGCGGCGCAGGACGCGGGCCATCTCGCGCACCTCGGCATCGGCGAAGCCGGGCGCGGTCACGGCGTAGAAGAAGCCGAAGACATCGCCGAAATCATCGTTGATGCGCGACGGCCCGGCGCCTTCGGGCAGCCGCCCCTGGGTGTCGTTCACGCGGCGGCGCAGCTCGTCCCAGATCTGCGGCATCTGGGCGCCGGTGTAGGT
>SKWC01000105.1 GCA_007129145.1 Rubritepida sp. | reverse complement strand
CTGCCGGTGCAGCGCCTGAAGCTGGACCGCAGCATCACCGCCCGGCTGCCCGACGACCCCAAGGCGGCCGCGGTGCTGCGCGCCACCACCAACCTCGCCGCCGCCATGGGCATCACCATGGTCGGCGAAGGCGTGGAGACCGAGGCCCAGGCCGCCGCACTGCGCGCCGCGGGCTGCCAGATCCTGCAGGGCTGGATGATCGCCCGGTCCATGCCGCCGGCGCAGCTGCTGGAGTTCGCCCAATCCCATGCGGCGGGGAAGGCCGGCGCCGTTCCGTTGAGACAGTTGCGGGCCTGATCCCGCGCTGTCGCCTTGCGCGGGCCACCCATGGCGGCTAGGCGGGATGCGCTGGGACAGAACACGCAACAACGGAGCGAATCGGCAGGATGCATCTGCGCCGCGCGACCCCCTTCCTCCTGCTGGCATGGCTGCTGGCTTTCCCCGCCGCCCGGGCCGAAGCACCGGCGGAACCGGCCACGCCCGGCAACCAGCCGCGCTCCGAACAGGTGCTGACCGTGGGCTCCGGCGACACGCTGATCGGCATGCTGACCGGCGCCGGCGTGGAGCATGCGCAGGCCTTCGCGGCGCTGCAGCACTTCACCGAGCTGTTCCCGCCGCAGGCGCTGCGGCCGGGCCAGCAGATCACCCTCTACACCGCCGCCGAGGATGACAGCCGGCTGCTCGCCATCGCCATGACCCCGCGCGCCGGCCACGCCATCCTGGTCGAACGCGCCGAGGATGGCTGGCGCGCCGAGGAGATCCGCACGCCCGAGCACCCGCATCTGGCCCAGGTCGCCACCGATGTGGATGGCGGCGTCTTCCCCGCCCTGGTCGCCGCCGGCCTGCCGCCGCGCCTCGCGCATGAGCTGGTGCGCGCCTATTCCCACCGGGTGGATTTCCAGCGCGACATCCGCGAGGGCGATCATGTGGCGGTGGCCTTCGAACGGCTGCGCGCGCCCGATGGCGAGCTGCTCCGCCATGGCCGCGTGCTCTATGCGGCGCTGACCCTGTCGGGTCGCACGCTGGAGATCTGGCGCCATGAGGGCCGTGACGGCCAGGCCGGCTGGTTCGACGGGGCCGGGCGCCCGCTGGCGGGCGGTTTCCTGCGTACGCCGCTCGATGGCGCGCGCATCTCCTCGCGCTTCGGCATGCGCCGCCACCCCATCCTGGGCTATTCGCGCATGCATCGCGGCACGGATTTCGCCGCGCCCACCGGCACCCCGGTCTATGCCGCGGCCGATGGCGTGGTGCAGTCCGTCCGGCGCGAGCGCGGCTATGGCAATGTCATCCGTATCCGGCATGGCAACAACGTCATGACGCTCTACGCGCATCTCTCGCGCTTCCAGCGCGGCCTGCGCGCCGGCAGCCGGGTGCGGCAGGGCCAGGTCATCGGCCGGGTGGGCAGCACCGGCATGTCCACCGGCCCGCACCTGCATTATGAGCTGCATGTGGCGGGCCGTGCCATCGACCCGGCGCGCTCGCGCCTGCCGCAGCCGCCGGCGCTTGCGGGCGCCGCCCTGCGCGAGTTCCAGCAGGCCCGGCTGGAGCTGAACCGGCAGCGCGCCCGCCTGGGCAATGGCATGCAGGAGGTGGCGCTGGCGGCGAATTGACGCCGCCAGCCCCGCCGTTTCAGAGCCCGCGGTTCGCCCGCGCCAGCACCGCGTCGAACAGCACCTGGCAGCCGGCCTCGGCCTCCTCGGGGCGCATGCTCTCGGCCTCGTTGTGGCTCAGCCCGTCCTTGCAGGGGGTGAAGATCATCGCGGTCGGCACGCTTCGCGCCACATAGACCGCGTCATGCCCCGCACCGGAGACGATTTCCCGGGCGGGAAGGCCATGGCGTTCCGCCGCCGCGCGCACCAGCCCGACGCATTCCGGATCGAAGGGCTGGGAGGGCACGCGGAACAGCGGGGTCAGCGCCAGGGTGCAGCCGCTCCCGGCCAGGAGCCCCTCGGCCCCGGCCTCGAAGGCATCGGCGATGGCGTTCAGCCGGTCGTTGTCGGGGTGGCGGAACTCCACCGAGAAGCGCACCTCGCCCGGGATCACGTTGCGGCTGTTGGGGAACACCTGGAGTTGCCCAACCGTGCTGCGCCCATCCTCGCCCTGGGCGCGCATCACGGCATCCACATGGGCGATGACGCGCGCCGCCGCCACCAGCGCGTCGCGCCGCGCCGCGGGCGGTGTGGTGCCGGCATGGGATTCCCGGCCCGTGACCACCGCGTCATACCAGGCCTGGGCCTGGGCGCCGGTGACCACGCCGATCATCTTCTCCTCGCGCTCCAGGATGGGGCCCTGCTCGATATGCAGTTCGAAATAGGCATCCGCGGGGAAGGGCGCGGCCTTGTGCGGCCCCCGCGCGCCGATGCCATCCAGCGCCTCGCCCACGCTCACGCCGTCGAGGTCGCGGGTGGCGAGGATCTTCTCCAGCGGGAAGACGCCCGCCCAGACGCCGCTGCCCAGCAGCGAGTGGCCGAAGCGGGTCCCCTCCTCATCGGTCCAGTTCACCACCTCGATGGGCGCCTCGGTGGTGATGTTCAGAGCATTCAGCGTGCGGATCACCTCAAGCCCCGCCATGACGCCCAGCGCCCCGTCGAACTTGCCTCCGGTGGGCTGGCTGTCGAGGTGGCTGCCGACCAGCACCGGCAGGCGCGCGGGGTCGCGCCCCTCGCGGCGGGCGAAGGTGTTGCCCACCTCGTCCACGCGCAGGCTGAGCCCCTCGGCCTCGCACCATTGCGCGAAGCGGGCGCGGCCCTGGCGGTCCTCCTCGGTCAGGGTGATGCGCTTCACGCCGCCCCTGGGGGTGGCGCCGATCTCGGCCATCGCCATCAGGCTGTCCCACAGCCGCTGCCCGTTGATGCGCTGGTTGCTGCCCGACATCTTTCATTCACCCGTTATGAAGCCTCTCTCGCCGCAGCATAGGCACGCCGCGCCCGCCTTGGCAGGGGCCCGCGCGCTTGGCAGGATCGGGGCATGGCCCACGCCCTCAACGCACCCCCCGCCCTCAGCAACAGCGACCTCGACCGCCCCGAGGTGCGCGAGGCCCGCGTGGACCTCGCCGCCTGCTTCCGCATGGCCGCGAAGCTCGGCCTGCATGAGGGCATCTGCAACCACTTCAGCCTGGTGGTGCCCGGCCGCGACGACCTGATGCTGGTGAACCCCTATGGCCATGCCTTCAGCGAGGTCACCGCCTCCTCGCTGGTGATCTGCGACTTCGCCGGCCGCGTCGTGGCCGGACAGGGCGTGCCCGAGGCCACCGCCTTCTACATCCACGCACGGCTGCACATGAAGCACCCGCGCGCGCGCGCCGCCTTCCACACCCACATGCCCAACGCCACCGCCCTGGCCATGCTGGAGGGCCCGCCGCTGGTCTGGGCGGGGCAGACGGCGCTGAAATTCTACGGCCGCACCCTGGTGGACGAGGATTACAACGGCCTCGCGCTGGATGAGGCCGAGGGCGACCGCATCGCCGCAAGCCTGGGCGATGCCGACATCGTCTTCATGAAGAACCATGGCGTGATGGTGGTGGGCGCCAGCGTCGCCGAGGCCTGGGACGACCTGTATTACCTTGAGCGCGCGGCCGAGGCGCAGCGCCTGGCCATGAGCACGGGCCGCAAGCTCAAGCCCGTGGCCGAGGCGGTGGCGCGCGCCACCGCGGCCCAGATGCGGCAGGGCGACCGCGAGAGCGCGCGGCTGCATCTGGAAAGCGTCAAGCGCATCCTGCGCCGCGAACAGCCCGATTTCGCGGATTGACGGCGCCTCAGGCCTCCGGCCAGTCCGGCCGGTCGAAGCGCTGCACCTCCAGCGTGTAGCCGGCCGGGTCGGTCAGGAAGAAATGGGTGACGCGATAGGCCTCGGAATACTGGGGCGCGGGCGG
>SKWC01000145.1 GCA_007129145.1 Rubritepida sp. | reverse complement strand
GGATGAAGGCCGACAGCCCGCACAGCGCCCACAGGAAGGGCCCCACCGGCCCGGCCAGCGCCGCCACCGCCAGCGCGCCGACGGTGGGCGGGGCCAGGATCACGCCGATCGAGGGGCGCAATGGCGGCGGCAGCCCCGGCCCCGACAGCAGCCGCCAGACCAGCAGCGGCATGATGATCAGCCACAGCAGCCCGCCGATGCCCAGCAGCATCCAGCCCAGCACCTCCATGCCCATCTTGCCGCAGACCAGCGCGCCGACCAGGTGCCCGACCAGCGGCAGCAGCAGCGGGGGTGCCAGCATCTCCTCGCCCGCCTCGCCGCGAGTGAAGCGGCCGAGCAGCAGCAGCGCGAGCAGCACATGCACGGCCACCGCCAGCAGCAGCACCGCCTGCGCGAGCGCCGGCGCATAGGGCAGCGCCGCGGCCCCCACCTCCATCAGCCCGATGCTGGCGGCGGCGAAGAAGCCGGCCTTGAAGGGGTGCAGCCAGTCGGTGCGCAGGTCGCCCGGGTGGCGCAGGAAGCGCAGGGCGTGCAGCCCGACCAGCGCGAACCAGGCCAGCACCGCCACACCCATCACCGCCTCGCCCGGCAGGGGGGGCACGGCATCCAGCGCCGCCGCCTGCCGCCAGGCGAGGCCGAGGCCGCCCAGCCCCATCGGCACCGCGAGCAGCGGCATGGGCAGGTGGCGCAGGCTCACAGCCGGGCGGGGTCGATCGTGACGGCGTGGTTCAGCGGGCCATGCCCCGCGCCATAGCCCGGCGCGGCCAGGATGGCGGCGCGCACATAGCGCCGCGCGCGGGCCACCGCGTCATGCAGCGCCATGCCCTGCGCCAGCCCCGCCGCGATCGCGGAAGCCAGGGTGCAGCCGGTGCCATGGGTCTGGGTGGTGGCGATGCGCGCATCCTCGAAGCGCGTGACACCCTCGGGCGTGGCCAGCAGGTCCACCAGGCGCTCGGATTCCAGATGCCCGCCCTTCAGCAGCACCGCCGGCACGCCCAGCGTCAGCAGCGCCTCGGCGGCGTGGTGCATGTCCGCCTCGCTGCGGATCTCCATCCCCGCCAGCACCTCGGCTTCGGGAATGTTGGGGGTGATGACGCTGGCCAGCGGCACCAGCCGGCGCTTGAGCGTCTCGACCGCCTCCGCGGCCAGCAGCCGGTGCCCGCCCTTGGCCACCATCACGGGGTCCGCCACCAGCGGCACGCCGGGCGCGCGGGCGGCGAGTTCCCCGCACACCGCCTCGATGGTGGCGCTGTCGTGCAGCATGCCGGTCTTGATGGCGTCCGCGCCAAGATCATCCAGCACCGAGGCGATCTGCGCGCGGATGAAGGCGGGCGGGATGCCCAGCACCTCCTGCACGCCCAGGGTGTTCTGCGCGGTCAGCGCAGTGATGGCGGTCATGGCGAAGCCGCCGAGCGCGGTCACCGCCTTGATGTCGGCCTGGATCCCCGCCCCGCCCCCTGAATCGGAGCCCGCGCAGATGAGAACCCGGCCCTTCATGCCGTGATCGCCTGGGCTCGGATCGCGCCGCACAGCCGCTCCATCGCAGAATCCAGCAACGCTTCCTCCTCGGCCTCGACCATCACGCGGATCACGGGCTCGGTGCCCGATGCGCGGATCAGCACGCGGCCGCGCGCGCCCAGCGCGGCCTCCTCCTGGGCGATCATGGCGCGCACCCCCTCGTTCTTCAGCGGCGACGAATTGCCGTAGCGGATGTTGACCAGCTTCTGCGGCAGCTTCTCGAAGCGGCGGCAGGCCTCCGAGGCCGGGCGGCGCTCCTCGACCAGCACGGCCAGCACCTGCAGCGCCGCAACCAGCCCATCCCCGGTGGTGGCGAAGTCGCTCATGATCACATGGCCCGACTGCTCGCCGCCCAGGTTGGCGTCGATCTCGCGCATGCGCTCCCCCACATAGCGGTCGCCCACCGGGGTGCGGTGCAGCAATATCCCCTTGCGGCCGAGGAAGCGCTCCAGCCCCATGTTGCTCATGACGGTGGCGACCACCGCGCCCCCCCTCAGCCGCCCGTCGCGCGCCCAGGATTCCGCGATCAGCGCCAGGATCTGGTCGCCATCCACCACCGCCCCCGTCTCATCCACCAGGACCAGGCGGTCGGCGTCGCCATCGAGGGCGATGCCGAGGTCGGCGCGGCGCTCGCGCACCGTCTCGGCCAGCTTCTCGGGCGCGGTGGAGCCGCAGCCGCGGTTGATGTTGAAGCCGTCGGGCTGCACGCCGAGGCTGACCACCTCCGCCCCCAACTCCCACAGCACGGTGGGCGCCACCTTGTAGGCCGCGCCATGCGCGCAATCCACGATGATGCGCATCCCCTCCAACGTCAGGCCGCGCGGGAAGCTGGCCTTGGCGGCCTCGATGTAGCGGCCCGGCGCGTCCTCCAGGCGCGAGGCCCGCCCCAGCCGCGACGGCGCCACCTGCGCGGCCGTGAGGTCGGCGTCCATCAGCGCCTCGATCGCGGCCTCCTGCTCGTCCGAGAGCTTGAGCCCGTCGGGGCCGAACAGCTTGATGCCATTGTCCTCATAGCCGTTGTGCGAGGCGCTGATCATGACGCCCAGATCGGCGCGCAGGCTGCGCGTGAGCAGCGCGATGGCCGGCGTGGGCAGCGGTCCCACCAGCATCACATCCATGCCCGCGCCGATGAAGCCCGCGGTCAGGGCGGGTTCCAGCATGTAGCCCGACAGCCGCGTGTCCTTGCCGATGACGACCCGGTGGCGGTGGTTGCCGCGGTTGAAGAAGCGCCCCGCCGCCTGGCCCAGGCGCATCGCGGTGCCCGCATCCATGGGCGGGCGGTTGGCGACGCCGCGGATGCCGTCGGTGCCGAAGAGCTTGCGGCGCGGTGGCGGGTTCAGGCTGTCCGGGCTCATGTCGGGTCCATTCCGCGTGCTGATCGGGCAAGACTGCTACAATCCCGTTCCGGTCGCGTCCATCTTGACCCATGGGCGCGGCCGGGGGCCTGCTGGCGCAATGAGCCCCATCGCGCGACGCGTCCGCCATTTCTGCGACAGCTTCGGCCTGCGCCTGCCCATCCTGCAGGCACCCATGGCGGGCGCGTCGCGGCCGGGACTCGCCGCCGCGGTGGCGAATGCCGGGGGCATGGGGGGGCTGGGCGCGCTGCAATCCAGCCCGGCCGAGATCATGGGCTGGGCCGCACAATTCCGCGCCGCCAGCAATGGCGCCTTCCAGGTCAACCTCTGGATTCCCGACCCGCCGCCCGCGCGGGATGCGGCGCGCGAGGCGGCGGCGCGGGATGCGCTGGCCAGCCTTGGCCCGCCGCCGCCCGCTCCGGGCGATGGTCCCTTCCTTCCGGATTTCGCCGCCCAGTGCGAAGCGATCCTGGCCGCCCGCCCGGCGGTCGCCTCGACCATCATGGGGCTGTGGCCGGCCGAGGTCGCTGCCGCGCTGAAGGCGGCGGGCATCGCCTGGATCGCCAACGCCACCACGCTGGATGAAGCGCTGGCGGCCGAGGCCGCGGGCGCCGATGCCGTCGTCGCCCAGGGCGCCGAGGCGGGCGGGCATCGCGGCAGCTTCGACCCCGCCCACGGCGAGGCGCAATCCATCCCCCTGTTCGTCCTGCTGCCCCGCCTGGCCGATGCGCTGCGCGTGCCCGTCGTGGCGGCGGGCGGCATCATGGATGGGCGCGGCATCGCCGCCGCCATGGCGCTGGGGGCGAGTGCGGTGCAGATGGGCACCGCCTTCCTGCGCTGCCCCGAGGCCGGCATCGCGCCTGCCTGGGCCGATGCGCTGCCCGCCACGGCACCCGAGGACACGGTGCTGACCCGCGCCTTCTCCGGCCGCGCCGGGCGCGGCATCCGCAACGCCGCCACCGACGCCTTCGCGGCCCTGCCCGCCGCCCCCTACCCCATC
>SKWC01000404.1 GCA_007129145.1 Rubritepida sp. | reverse complement strand
GTGCCGGGGATGGCGCGCGACGCCGGCGGGCCGCTGCCCATGGGCGGGGCCGCCCCGCGCCCGGCGGCGGCCCTGACCGAGCAGGATTTCAACAGCTTCGAGCAGCTGCTCAAGACCGTCACCCTCGCCTCGGCGCGCGGCGACTTCGCCACCATCGCCCGCCACGCCACGCCCGAGGTGGTGCGCAACTTCGAGGCCGACCACGCCACCCTGGGCGAGCGCGGGCCGCAGGACGCGCATATGGAGGTCGTGCTGGACCAGGGCGACCTGTCGGAGGCCTGGGCCGAGGGCGCGCGCGACTACGCGACCGTGGCCATGCGCTTCACCATGACCTGGCCGGTCCAGGACCTGCCCCCGGGCAAGTCCATCCGCGACGTCCCGCATGAGAGCGAGACGACGACGGAGCTCTGGACCTTCCTGCGCGTCCAGGGCGGGCCCTGGATGCTCAGCGCGATCCAGCAGGGCGGCTGAGCAACCTTGCGCGGCGGGTGGCGGCCGGGGCGCGCGGGGGGCTCAGGCGCCCTCGCAGCCCTTGGCGCGCAGCGCCTCCTCCACCCAGCCGCGCGCGTAGGTGCCGGCGCGGATGGCGGCCTCGGCCTTGATCTCCTTGGCCTGGTGCGCCTCCGCCGCGGTGATCACCGCCTCGGCCTCGGCCAGGGGCACCACCACCACGCCATCCTCGTCGCAGCAGATCAGGTCGCCGGGCATCACCACCTGGCCGCCGCAGGCGATGGGCGTGCCGATCTCGCCCGGGCCTTCCTTGAAGGGGCCGGCCGGGGTGTGGCCGCGCGCCCAGACGCCGAACTCCATCTTGGCCAGCGAGGCGATGTCGCGCACCGCCCCGTCCAGCACCACGCCGGCCACGCCGCGCTGGTGCGCGTGCCCCAGCATCAGGTCGCCCATCAGCGCGATGTCGAGGTCGCCCGCGCCGTCGCCCATGATCACGTCGCCCGGGGCGGCCATGTCCACGGCGCGGTGCAGCAGCAGGTTGTCGCCCGGGCGCGCCTTCACGGTGAAGGCCGGGCCCACCATGCGCCGCCGCCCGCCATAGGCGTGGAAGGTGCCGCGCAGCGTCTGCATGCGGTTCATCACATCGCCGATGTTCGCCACCGGGATGGCGGCAGCACGGGCGATGATCTCGGGCGCGACGCGCTGGCCGATGGGGCGGATGCGCAGGCCGATGCTCATGGATTTCCTCCGGTTCTGGACTGGGGCGCAGCATGACCGCGCAGCGCCCATGCCGGAAGGGGGCGCAACGCCCGGAGTTTTGCAGTATAGCGCGGTGGTGATGGCGGAATTCCTGCACTCCGGCGGCAATCGCAAGACATGCGCCAGGCGCAGGCGTCACCGAAGTTTCACGTGCGAAACGGGAAATCCCGCGCCAATCCCGCCCCAGACATTGCCTGAGACATTGCCTGGAGCGCCGCCGATGCCCACGCCCGAACGCCCCCTCGATGTGCGGACCGTCTTTATCTCGGATCTGCACATGGGCACCCGCGGGGCGCGTTCGGACATGCTGCTCGACTTCCTGGCGCGGGTCCGCTGCGAGCGCCTCTACCTGGTGGGCGACATCGTGGATGGCTGGCGCCTGAAGAAGTCCTGGTACTGGCATGCCGAGTTCGACGCGGTGGTGCGCGCGATCCTCGACATCGCCAAGGGCGGCACCGAGGTCATCTACATCCCCGGCAACCACGACGAGATGTTCCGCGAGTGGCTGGGCCTCGACGTCGCCGGGGTGAAGCTGGTGGGCGAGGCCGAGCACCTGGCCGCCGACGGCCGGCGCTACCTCGTGATGCACGGCGACGAGTTCGACGGCGTGATCCGCTACATGAAGTTCCTGGCCCGGCTGGGAGACTGGGCCTATGTCAGCGCGCTGGTTGTGAACCGCTGGTTCAACTTCGTCCGCCGGCGCCTGGGCCTGCCCTACTGGTCGCTCTCGCAATGGCTGAAGCGCCAGGTGAAGGAGGCGGTGAAGGCGATCGACCGCTTCGAGAGCGCCCTGGCGAACGAGGCCTCGCGGCGCGGCATGGACGGCGTGATCTGCGGCCACATCCACCACGCCGAGATGCGCATGGTGAATGGCGTGATGTACATGAACGACGGCGACTGGGTGGAAAGCTGCACCGCCCTGGTCGAACATCATGACGGCCGCATGGAACTGCTCGACTGGGCCGCGGTGCGCCGCGAGATCCCTCACCTGCGCGAGGCGGTGCCCGCCTGATGAAGCTCGTCATCGTCACGGATGCCTGGCGTCCACAGGTGAACGGCGTGGTCCGCACGCTGGAGCGCGTGGCGGGCGAACTCGCCGCGCGCGGCGATGTGGTGCGGATCATCGGCCCCGACCGCTTCCGCAACTTTGCCATGCCGGGCTACGCCGACATCCGCCTCGCGCTCACGCCGCGCCGGGCGCTGCGGACCCTGCTGGACGAGGGCCGGCCGGACGCCATCCACATCGCGACCGAGGGGCCGCTGGGCATCGCCGCGCGCGCCATCTGCCGCGAGCGCGGCTGGCAGTTCACCACCAGCTTCCACACCCGCTTCGCGGAATATGTCACGGCGCGCACCGGCATACCGCCCGGCTTCACCTGGGCGCTGCTGCGCCGCTTCCACAATGCCGGGGCGGGATGCTTCGCCGCCACGCCCACCCTGCGCGACGAACTCTCGGACCGGGGCTTCGCCCGCATCCTGCCCTGGACGCGCGGGGTGGACCTCGGCCTGTTCAACAACGAAGGCGCGCGCGACGCCTTCCCGGACCTGCCGCGGCCGATCTTCCTCTATGCCGGGCGCGTGGCGGTGGAGAAGAACATCACCGCCTTCCTCAGCCTCGATCTGCCGGGCAGCAAGGTGGTGGTGGGCGACGGTCCGCAGCGCGCCGCCCTGCAATCCAGCTTCCCGCGCGCGCATTTCGCCGGCTGGCGGCACAGCGCCGCCCTGGCCGAGGCCTATCGCGCCGCCGATGTCTTCGTCTTCCCCTCGCGCACCGACACCTTCGGCCTCGTGCTGCTGGAGGCCATGGCCTGCGGCACGCCGGTGGCCGCCTATCCGGTGATGGGCCCGCGCGACGTGGTCGGCCCGGGCGGCGCGCTGGACGAGGACCTGCGCGCCGCCGCCCTTGCCGCGCTCGACATCCCGCGCGAGGCGGCGCGCCGCCAGGCCGAGCGCTTCTCCTGGGAAGCCTGCACGCGCTCCTTCCGGGAGCAGCTGGTGCGCGTGGACGGGGCCGCGCCCCCGCCATAGCCGGGCCCCGCCTCTCCGCATGGCGTCCCACTGCCTGGCGTCCCACTGCTTGGCCTCCCGGGCTCTTGCGTCGTGGCCGCGCGCGTGCCACCGCAAGTTGACCATGGCGCCCCAATCATCCCCGACCCCATGCTGCGCCGCCTGACGCGCCACCCGGCGGTGCTGGGGGCGGCCGCCTGGTGCCTCGGGCTGTATCTGGTGCTGGTGTATCGCACCAGCCGCATCGAGCTGGTCGGCTATGATCCCGCCGCCGCGGCGGTGCGCGCGCATGGCGCGGCCATTCTCTCCTTCTGGCACGAGCACCTGCCCTTCATGCCCTGGGTCGTCGCGGAATGCTGCCGGCGCGGCCTGCTGCGCCGCGGCCATGTGCTGGTCTCGCACCACCGCGACGGGGTGTTCATCGGCCGTGCCGTGAAGCGCTTCCGCATCGAGATGGCGCTGGGTTCCTCCTCGCGCGGGGGCGGGGCGGGCATCGTGGCGCTGGCGCGGCTGCTGGAGGCCAATGAATCCGTCGGCATCACGCCCGACGGGCCGCGCGGGCCGCGCCGCCAGGCCGCGCCCGGCGTGGCGGAGCTGGCCGCCAGCACCGGCAAGCCGGTGATCCCCGTGGCCGCCCGTGCCTCGCGCGTGCTGCGCACCCG
>SKWC01000082.1 GCA_007129145.1 Rubritepida sp. | reverse complement strand
TCCGGCGAGCGGTCGAGCATCGCCGCGCCAGCGAGCCCCGTTGCGACGGCCAGCAGGGCGCAGATCGCGAAGGCGATGCGCCAATCGCCGAGCAGCGCCAGCGCCTCCGACATCGGCGGCACCAGCGCCGTTCCCACCCCGATGCCGCTCAGCGCGATGCCCGAGGCGGTGCCGCGATAGACGACGAACCACCGCTGCACCGTCGCCACGGCCGGCACATAGGCGAAGCCGACGCCGATCCCGATCAGCAGCCCGTAGCCCGCGATGACCTCCTCCAGGCTGCGCGCATTCGAGGCCAGCAGCAGCCCGAGGCCGACCAGCGCCATGCCGATGCTGGCCGTGAGCCGTGCGCCGATCCGGTCGGCCAGAGGGCCGCTCACCGCACTGACCAGCAGCGCCATCCCGCCATTGAGGGCGTAGATGATGGTGACGCTGGCGCGCGTGGCTCCGAAATCCGCGGCGATCTGCTCGGCGAAGGCGGAGAAGGAATAGATCGCGCCATAGCCCACCATCAGCACCAGGAAGGCGCCGGCGACCACCCGCCAGCCGCGATGCGGACGCATGGATCGCGCAAGCCGCTTGCGGCGCCGCCGCGCCTCCGGGGGCGACGCGCGCATGCCCGGGCCGCCCTGGCTCACCGCCAAAGCAGATGCTTGCATGTTCGCATCCATCGGTGGTTTCCTTTTGTAACCAAAAGTTGACCTGACACCACACAAGGGACGTTTCGCTGTGCCAAAGGACACAAGGCGTGCGCTGCCCGCCGGGTCCGGTACCCGAAACCGGAGGGCAGCATGCTGGATGTGACGGGGTTGCCCTTCTTCAGGGCGTTCCCTCCGGCCGCCCTGACCCCGCTGGCCGCGGCGTCGCGCTGGGAGCGCTACGGGCCGGGGCAGACGGTGCTCGATGCCGGCTCCGACGCGGCGGATGTGTTCTTCGTCGCCGCCGGGACGCTGCGGGTCGTCACCCGCACCGTCGGCGGAGACGAGATCATCCTGAACGAGCTCGGTCCCGGCGCCCTGTTCGGCGAGATCGCGGCGATCGACGGGGCGAAGCGCTCGGCGGGCATCGTCTCGCTGACGCAGAGCGCGGTCTGCGCGATCGCGGCGCGGCCCTTCATGGAATACGTGCTCAGCTCACCCGAGGCGTCGCTGTATGTCATGCGCAGCCTGGCTGCCCTGGTGCGGGAGAAGGACGCCCGTCTGCTGGAGCTTTGCGTCCTGCCCGCCCGCCCGCGGCTGATCGCGCTGCTGCTGCGGCTGGCCCGGCCGCGCGAGGGCGGCGGGTTGATCGTCAGCCCGCCGCGGCCACATCACGAGCTGGCGGCGCGGCTGGGAACGCGGCGGGAGATGGTGTCGCGCCTCATCGCGGTGCTGCAGCGGGAGGGGCTTGTAGAGCGCACGCGCGGCGGGCTCGTCCTGCCCTCGCCCCAGGCCCTTCAGGCGGAACTCGACACCGCCTGGACGCATCCGCCGCGGCCCGCCTGAGGCACCGGACCGGGCTTCGCCCTCAGACGGCGTGGACGAGGCTGTTCAGCAGATCCAGTGTCTGCCGATGCTCCGGCAGCGCCGCGCAGCCAGGCTCGAAACCCAGCACCGGCCGCAGCGCAAGCACCGCCGCGCCCTCATCGGCGCGCTCCAGGCACAGCCGCGCCCAGTCGAGCCGCGCCAGCACCTCGAAGCGACGCGCGCCGCCCCGCGCCGCCATGGCCACGGCCTGCGCGAGCAGCGGCTCTCGGCGCGATGCGGATGCGCCCGTGGCGGCGAGGCTGAGCGCCCGCCGCCGGTGCAGTTCGGGCAGAAGATAGAGGTGGTGCAGGCCGCGGATCTCCTCCTCGCAGCCATCGAGCAGCGCCAGCGCCTCGGCATGGCGTCCGGCCCGCTGCAGCAGATCGACGCGCATCATCATCGCCGAGGGCATCCACAGCGGGTAATGGCCTCCTCCCTCCTGCGCTTGGCGCATGCGCGCGATGCCGCCCTCGAAATCGCCCGCCCGCGCGTCGCGCCAGGCCTCCCACAGCTCGGCGTAGAGGGGCCTGACCTCGTGGCGGTCCACCACCTCGCGCAGGGCGGCCAGCAGCGGCAGCGCGCCCGCCTCGTCGCCCAGCTCGAAGCGGGCGATGCACAGATGCACCAGGACCTGGAAGCTGGTGGCCGGGTTGGCCAGGGCATCGGCGCGCGCCAGCGCGGCCTGCTGGCAGGCCGCCACGGCGGCCGGGCGCCCGCGCAGCGCCATCAGGATCGCCATCTGCGAGTGCATCGCGGCCAGCACGTCGAAGGGATGGCCCGGAAGGATCGGGTCGAAGCCGCGCGGCGCGAAACCCTCCAGCACGAGGGTGAACTGCGCTTCCGCCTCGGCCAGCCTTCCCTCCAGCATGGCGACATAGCCGAGGATGCGCTTCGGCATCCGGCCGATCTGCGGGATCGAGGAGCGCCCGGCCACGCGCTCCATCTGCTGCGCCGTGCGCCACGCCGCCGGAAGATCGGCGCGCACCAGCGCCGACATGCAGGTGCTCCAGAGCAGCTGCAACGCCGCTTCGGTGGGTTCGGTGACGGCGAAGAGGTCCGTCATGCGCCGCAGATTGACCTCCGTCTCGGCCGAGGCGAAGCCGCCGACCGTGGTGAGCGGCAGGTTGAGCCGGATGCGCAGGGCGGCTTCCCGCCGGTCCCGCGCCGCGGAGGCCGGCAGGCGCTCCAGCAGCCCGAGCGCCGTGCCGAAATGCCCGATGGCCGAGGTCGGCGCGGCACGCGCGATCGCCTGCTCGGCCGCCTTCTCCCAGCGCGGGATCGCGGCATCGATGTCGCCGGCCTCGGTGAAGTGGTGCGCCACGACGTCGGGCTGCGCCTCGGCCTGCTCCGGGAAGCGTGTCTCCAGCACATCCGCCACGCGGCGGTGCAGCGCCGCGCGCCGCGCGCGCAGCATCGATCCATAGGCGGCGTCGCGGATCAGCGCGTGGCGGAATCCGTAGCGCCGCTCCGGCTCGGGCTGCTCCTCGAGCAGGCCGGCGGCGAGCAGCTCCGCGATGCCCTCGCGCAGCCGCCAGGCGGGCAGATCCGCGCAGGCCTCGATCAGCCTGCCGTGGAAGCTGCGCCCGATCAGCGCGCCGAGCTGCGCCACCGGCTTGCCGGCGGCCAAACGGTCGAGCCGCGCCATAAGCGTGTCCTGCAGGGTCGTGGGCACCTGGGCCGGATCCGCCCCCGGCGCTTCCAGCACCGACCGGGTCAGCTCCTCCACGAACAGCGGCACGCCGCCGGAACGCTCGGCGATCATCCGGCGCAGCGCGCCGCTCAACGCCGCCGCCCCGGGCAGGTCCGCGACCAGCGCCTCCGTCGCCGTCTGCGGCAGCGGCTCCAGATCGAGCCGCCGCAAGGCCCGGCCCTGCGGGAGGATCGCGGCATCCGGCCGCGCCGTCATGATCAGCAGCAGGCGCTGTCCCGCGGCGGTCGCGATCAGCCGCTCCAGCACCTCGCGCGTGGTCTGGTCGGCCCAGTGGACATCCTCCACCAGCAGCAGCCGTGCGGAATCATGCGGGGGCTGAGCCAGCACGGCCAGCACCGCCACGAGCGTGGCCTCCCGCCGCGCTGCCGGATCGACGCCCGGATCGGGATCGGCGGGCTGCAGGCCCAGCATCGCCGCGAGCAGCGGCAGCGTCGCCGCGGCCGTGCCGCGAAGGCCGGCCAGCCGGGTCAGCCGGGTTTCGGCGGGCACGTCGCCGGCGCGCCCGTTCATGGTCTCGATCCAGTCTGTGACCGGATGCAACGCCGCCCCCTGGCGGTAGGCCGAGCATTGCAGCACCAGGGTCTCGGCGCCGGGCGGCAGCGTGGCGCGCAGCTCGGCCAGCAGGCGCGATTTGCCGATGCCGGCCTCGCCGGCCAGCAGCAGCGC
>SKWC01000090.1 GCA_007129145.1 Rubritepida sp. | reverse complement strand
CTGCTCGCACACCCGAGTCGACGATCTGTGGCCGCTTATCGATCTGCGCGCGTTGGCAAGGATCGAGGCCGCCTGGTGCGCGATTGCCAGCCTGCCGGTCGCACTCTCCCGACTTGTAGCCCTGCGCACCTTGGACCTCCGAAACAACCGGCTGCGGACGCTGCCGCGCAGCCTCGGCAGATTGCGTGCCCTTGAGCATGGTGCCAAGGCGCCCGCAGTTCGACGCGGCGGCTTGCGCCTCGAAGGCAACCCTCTCGAGGACCCGCTGCCCAAGCTGATCGCCCCCGGGCAGCCACAGGCGACGGTCAATGTGCTGCGCTGGCTGCGGGGGGAGTTGGACCCCAACACGCTGCCCGATCCCCCCGCGGAGGCCACCCCGGCTGGCCAGGCCCAACCGGGCATCCCCGAGCAGGAAGCAGGCCCCCGCTTTGCCGAGGCGCCAGATGGCCGGATAGGGCGCGGGCCACGACCCGCGCTCGACGCGGCGGAGCGCCAGCCGCTGGAGCGTCTGCACCCGCGCTTGCGCCTGGCCGCGGAGGCCCTGCACGGCGCGCTGCTGCCCGCCGGCCGCAACCAATACCCGCGCTTGGCCGCCGCGGCGGAACCCTATTGCGCGATGGTGATGCGCGAACTGGACGCCATCGACTTCGCTGAGCTCTACCTGCTGGGGCAAGCCATGGCCGCGGCGGAACGCGGCGCGCAGGCTGACATCCGCGACGGCGAGGCGCCGGAATTCTCGGGTCCGATCATCGAGGCGCTGGAGACCATCAGGGGCCTCCATCCGCTGTTCGTGCTGTCCTCGCCGGAGGGCGCCGCACTGCAGGCCATGGCCGAGCGATGGGACATGCCGGCCGAACCAGCCGACGAGGTGCCGGACCTGCTGAAGCAGGTGGCCGCGGCGGCGAATGAGGCGCCGGATGCGGTGTTGCCCGAGGCGGTCATCTCGCTCATCGCCGCCTCGGATGCGACGGCCGACAGGGCGCCCTCCACGGAGCGCGCCAGGACGCAGGCGGTCTCGTGGCAGACCTGTCGGAACTTCCTCGTGGTGTTGGGCGGGACCGTCGTGGGCGGAGGGCTGGTCGGCAGCGCTTTCGGCTTGCCGCTGGTTGGCGGCGCGGCGGCGGGCGGCGCGATGGTGCTCCATACGCTCAGGCATTCTCGGGTCTATCGGCAGGTGATGGACCAGGACGGCCCGGCCATCTGGGACGCCGCGGCAGGGGCGGGGCCATCCAACCGGCAGGCACCCCGCGCCGCGCAATTCGCCCTCTTGCTGCGCCTCGAACCGGCCATCCGCCGCCTCGCCGAGATCATGCCGCGGGCCGCATGGCTGAAGGATGTCGCCGACTGGATCGCGCGGCGCACCGGCCGCGACCCATAGCCGCACGCATGGCGGGGTCCGGGTGGCCCTGCCACCCCGGCGGGGGCTCCGGGGGCAGCGCCCCCGCCCGGGCATCGGCCACTCTGGACGCCCCGCCCGGCCTCGCCCATCCTGCCTGCGTGAGCAGCACCGCGACCCCGCAGAGGATCTTCCTGGGCATCCTCTTCATGATCACCGCGGGGCTGCTGTTTCCGGTCATGGGTGGCTTCGCCAAGCTGCTGGGCGCCGACTACAACTCGCTGCAGATCTCCTGGGCGCGCTCCTTCGGCCATGTGCTGTTCCTCATGGCACTGTTCATGCCGCGCATGGGCTGGTCGCTGTTCAAGACGCGCCGGCCGGGGTTGCAGATGGCGCGCTCCAGCCTGCTGTTCATGTCCAACCTCTGTTTCTTCTACGCGATCATCTTCATTCCGCTGGCGAAGGCGGCGGCGATCTCGCTGGCGGCGCCGCTGATCGTGGCGCTGCTGGCTTGGCCCATGCTGGGCGAGCGCACGACGCGCGGCCGGGTGGTGGCGCTGATGGTCGGTTTCGTGGGCGTGCTGGTGGTGATCCGCCCCGGGGGCGAGCTGTTCCACTGGGCGTCGCTGCTGATCCTGATCAGCGCCACCTGCTACGGCGTCTACCAGATCGTGACGCGGCGGGTGTCGGGCACCGACCCGCCGGAGACATCGGCGCTCTATTCGGGGGTGGTCGGCGGGATCGGGATGCTGGTGGTGCTGCCCTTTGTCGGGCAGATTCCGGCAAGCCTGCTCGACCTCGGGCTGTTCATCGGCGTGGGCGTGCTGGGCGCCACCGGGCATTATTTCGTGGCGCGCGCCTTCGGCTATGCGCCGGCCAACATCGTCTCGCCCTTCCAGTATTTCCAGCTGCTGGGCTCGGTGGCGGTGGGGTGGTGGCTGTTCACAGAGTTCCCGGACACCACCACCTGGATCGGCGCGGCGGTGATCGTGGGGGCTGGGCTGTATATCGGCTGGAGCCAGTCGAGGCGGCGCAGCGTGTAGGGCGGGAGCCCGAGAGGTCGGATGTGCGTGCCCTGGCCGGCATCTCGACCGCCGCGCTGCGCGCCGGCCGCCGGAACATCCTGGTGGAGGCGCGGGACGATCCTCTCGCCCATGCCGGCCGTCCACGCGACAGCGTCCCCTCCGACGCCCTGATCCCTGGCTCGGCCGAGCATGAGGCGGTACACGCGCGGGTTGCCGCGACTCGGCGGCAGCGCCTCGACGCCGAGCACGTCCGGGATGCGCGGATGTCGGCCCTTTCGCCAACCCGCGCCGGCACTCGCATCCCACCGCGGCCGCATGACGCCCTTGGCAATCAGGAAGCGAAGCCTGGCCGGCCCTGCCGCCCCGGGCCCGGCCAATTCGTGCCGCTGCTGCCGATGAGCGCGGGGCGCTGACGGGTGGCTGGTCGCCTCAGAGCTTCTCGACCTGGCCGTATTCCAGTTCGACCGGGGTGGAGCGGCCGAAGATCGAGACGCTGACCTTCACGCGGCCCTTCTCCTCGTCCACCTCCTCGACGGTGCCGTTGAAGCTGGTGAAGGGCCCGTCGGAGACGCGCACCTGCTCGCCCACCTCGAACAGCACGGCGGGGCGGCGGGGCTTCTCCGCGCCTTCCTTGAGCGTGGAGACGATGCGCATCGCCTCGGCCTCGCTGATCGGCTGGGGCTTGTTGCGCGCGCCGAGGAAGCCGGTGACCTTGGGCGTATCGCGCACTAGGTGCCAGGTGTCGTCGGTCATCTCCATCTTCACCAGCACATAGCCGGGGAAGAACTTCCGCTCGGTGGCCGTCTTCTGGCCGCGGCGGACCTCGGTCACCTGCTCGGAGGGGACCAGGATCTCGTCGATCTTGTCCTCGAGGCCGGTCTTGGCCGCCTGGGCGCGGATCTGCTCCGCGATCTTGTTCTCGAAGCCCGAATAGACGTGGACCACGTACCAGCGCTTGTCGGTCATGGACCCCAACCCCGTCTGCATGCTCACAACCCGAACACCCAGCCCATCATGAGCTGGATGATCTGGTCCACGATCAGGAAGAACACCGCCGCCAGCGCCGAAAGCGCCAGCACCAGCCCGGTGGTGATCAGCGCCTCCTTCCGGCTGGGCCAGGTGACCTTTGCGATCTCCTGGCGCACCTCGCGGACGAACTGGGTGGGGTCGGTCTTGGCCAAGCTGGTCTGTCCTGAAACTGTACGGCGTATGGCCGTCAACGCCGCCGCCGCGGCGGCGCCGCGACCGATGGATGGCAGGGGTGGAGGGTCTCGAACCCCCAACCTCCGGTTTTGGAGACCGGCGCTCTAGCCAATTGAGCTACACCCCTGAAGCCCGGCCACCGCGGGCGGCCCGGCCTCCCTTTACTTGCCGGGAAGCCGCGCCGCGCGCAAGCGGTCCAGGGGCCTTACTTCTGGATGGAGGCGACGACGCCGGCGCCGACGGTGCGGCCGCCTTCGCGGATCGCGAAGCGCAGGCCCTCATCCATCGCGATCGGCGCGATCAGCTCCACGTCCATCGACACG
>SKWC01000146.1 GCA_007129145.1 Rubritepida sp. | reverse complement strand
GCCTCCTTCACCGCCCGCAGGGCCTGTTCATCGGTGATCCGCAGGCCGTTGACGTAGCGGATTTCTGCACCTTTGTCCCGCAGGCGTTCCTCGATCTGAGGGCGGGCGCCGTGGACCAGCACCAGCCGGACCCCCAGGGTCTGCAGGATGGCGATGTCATGGAGCAGGGTGGCAAATCCCGGCTGCAGCGCCGCCTCGCCGCCGAAGGCGATCACGAAGGTGCGATCCCGATGGGCGTTGATATAGGGGGCGGCGTCGCGGAACCAGGCGACATGGGGGGCGATGGGGGTGTGTTTCAATACCTTGGCGTCCTGAAAAAGCCCATGGGAAAGGGCCATATCCTAATGGAAGCCCCTTTGGCCCGACATCCCCGGCGGCGGCGAAACCGGTTTGGTCCTGTGTTTTGCGCTCAACGGGTGTAGAATTCCTGCTGTCCCTCCCTGCCTGTTTTGGCATCCTTCCGCCCTGGTCCGCCTCCCGTGATCCGCCCCGCCCGGCTTTCCGATATCTCCGCTCTGCTGGCGATCGAGCAACGTTGCTTTGCCAGTGACCGGCTCTCCCGCCGCCAGTTTCGCTACCTGCTGACCAAGGGCAAGGCCCATACCTTGGTGTTTGACGAAGGCGAGGGGGTTTTGGGATATGTGCTGCTGCTGTTCAGTCGCGGCACGTCCATGGCCCGCCTGTATTCCATTGCCGTGGATGACGCGGCTCGGGGACGGCGCGTTGGCCGGCAACTGGTGGAGATCGCCGAGGCCCAGGCCCGGGAACGGGACTGCGCCTATCTGCGCCTGGAGATCCGCAAGGACAATCAGGCCTCCATCCGTCTGTTCGAGTCCCTGGGGTATCGTCGTTTCGGCGAGTACGGGGATTATTACGAAGACCACATGGATGCTTGGCGCTATGAAAAATCCCTGGCGCCTCATCTGCGGCCGGACATGGTGCGGGTGCCTTTCTACGAACAGACCCTGGATTTTACCTGCGGGCCATCCTCCCTGATGATGGCCATGAAGGCGCTGGATGGGGCCATGACCATGGATCGGCGTCTGGAGTTGCGTCTGTGGCGGGAGGCCACCACCATTTTCATGACCTCGGGACACGGCGGCTGTGGTCCGTTCGGACTGGCGCTTTCCGCCGCCCATCGCGGTTTTGGCGTGGAGCTGACCCTGAGTGATGAGCGCATGCCCCTGCTGGACTCCGTGCGCAGCGAGGAAAAGAAGGCGGTCATGCGACTGGTGCAGGAGGACATGCTGGATGAATTGCGGGAACTGGGGGTGCCCCTCCGCTACGGCACCCTGAGCGCGGCGGACCTGCGTGCCCGTTTCGAGGCCGGCGGCATTCCGGTGGTGCTGATCAGTTCCTACCAGATCTACGGCGAGAAGTTTCCCCACTGGGTGGTGGTGACCGGGTTTGATGATCACTTCATCTATGTGCACGATCCCTTCGTGGATGACGACAACGGTGAAACCCCCACGGATTCCATCAACATGCCCATCCTGCAGCGGGATTTCGAGCGCATGGCCCGCTACGGCAAGGCCGGGCTCAAGGCCGTGCTGGTGGTCTATCCTCGTTCCTGAGCCTCCCCCTCACTCATAAGGAGAACATCATTCATGTCGGATCACGTCCTGCTCATCGAGCAGCCGGGGGACTGGAAGCCCCATTTCCCCGAATACCCCGTGGTGGTGGCCGAGGACTACCTCACCAATCCCAGGTATTCCAGTCATACCCGTTTACGGGTCATCAACCTGTGCCGCAGCCACCGCTACCTGAGCGAGGGGTATTACTGCTCCCTGCTGGCGGAGGCCCGCCAGCACAAGGTGGTGCCCACGGTGCGCACCCTGCAGGATCTGTCCAGGAAATCCATCTACAGCCTGGATACCGAGGACATCGACCGCAAGGTGGCCCGGGTGCTGGGTCGCAAGCGCGTCGGCCTGCAGCCCACCGCTTTTGAGATGACGGTCTTCTTCGGCCAATGTGCGCCCAAGGAAATGCACGAGATCGGCCAGCAGTTGTTCTCCATTTTTCGGGCGCCCCTGTTCAAGGTGGAATTTAAACTGGTGGGCCAGTGGCGCATCGATGCCATCAAGCCCCTGGCCCTCAACAGTCTGACCCCGGAGCAGGAAACGGCCTTTTTCGAGGCCCTGGACAATTACCTCAAGCGCCCCTGGCGCAAGCCCAGGGGGCCGCGCAACTTCAAGTACGATCTGGCTATCCTGCAGAACCCGGACGAGGACCTGCCGCCGTCGAACCGGGCGGCCCTGAACCAGTTCGTTCGCCAGGGCAAGGCCCTGGGTCTGGAGGTGGATCTGATCGACCGCAAGGATTTCGGTCGGCTGGCCGAGTACGACGCCCTGTTCATCCGCGAGACCACCCGGATCGACCATTACACCTACCGCTTCGCCCGCAAGGCGGACAGCGAGGGGATGGTGGTGATTGATGATCCGGATTCCATCCTCAAGTGCACCAACAAGGTCTATCTGGCGGAGCTGCTGGCGGGACAGAAGGTGCCCACGCCCAGGACCCTGATCCTGCGCAAGGAAAATATCCTGGCGGCCGAGGAGGTGATCGGTTATCCGGTGGTGCTGAAGATTCCCGACGGGTCCTTTTCCCGTGGGGTGTTCAAGGCGGAGGACCGGGCGGAGCTGGAAGAGATCAGCAAGCGCCTGTTCAAGGAGTCGGATCTGATCCTGGCCCAGGAATTCGTTTACACGGAATTTGACTGGCGGGTGGGGATACTGAACAAGCAGCCCCTGTATGTGTGCCAGTACCTGATGTCCAAGAAACACTGGCAGATCGTCAACCACCAGGCCAAGGGCAGCCTGCGTCAGGGGGGCTTTCGTACCCTGCCGGTGGATCAGGCGCCTCCCGTGGTGCTGAAGACGGCCCTCAAGGCCGCCAACCTGATTGGTGACGGCCTGTACGGGGTGGATCTCAAGCAGACCGACCGGGGTGTCATGGTGATCGAGGTGAACGATAACCCCAGTCTGGATGCGGGGGTGGAAGATGAGGTACTCAAGGAGGGGTTGTATCAGGCCATTATGAAGGACTTGGTGCGACGTCTGGACCTGATGCGGCGGCGGTGATGTGCCTTGCCCTCAGTGGCCCGGCAGTCCTTGTACCTGATCACCGGACTGAATCCCGCGATCCTCGAACCATCCCTGCTGCATTTCCAGGGCATAGCGGGTCGGGCCGGCGGCATGGTGCAGGGTGCGACTGTGGGGCTGCATCCGGGCGATGTTCAGTATTCGCCCTTGCTCGTCGATGAAGGCAACCGACAGGGGCAGGGGCGTGTTGAGCATCCACATGGCCACCGGCTCGGGCTGTTCCCAGACGAAGAGCATGCCGTGGTCCGGAGGCAGGGACTCCCGGAACATGAGTCCCTGGGCGCGCAGGGGCGCGGTGTCGGCCACTTCGGCAGTCAGGGGATGGTCACCGATGTGCAGGGAAATGACGGCCAGGTCGGCTGCCGCCCCGTGCCTGTCCTGGGCCTGGGGGGGCAGGCAGGCGGTGACCAGCAGTAGCGACAGCAGCGTCAGGAATCGTTGGGATGTGTTCATTGACCGACCATAACTATTCTCAGTGGACGGTGTAAACTGTGCGGTCTTGGCAGCACTTCGGAGTTTACCATGCCCCAGTACAGATCCCGCACCTCCACCCATGGCCGCAACATGGCCGGCGCCCGCGCCCTGTGGCGTGCCACCGGCATGAAGGACGGCGACTTCGGCAAGCCCATCATCGCCATCGCCAACTCGTTCACCCAGTTTGTGCCGGGGCATGTGCACCTCAAGGATATGGGGCAATTGGTGGCACGCGAGATCGAAAAGGCGGGCGGGGTGGCCAAGGAGTTCAATACCATCGCCATCGACGACGGGATCGCGATGGGCCACGACGGC
>SKWC01000094.1 GCA_007129145.1 Rubritepida sp. | reverse complement strand
GCTGCCGCGCGCCGCGCTGACCGGGCCATTCGCCGCCCTGGGCGCGCGCTGGCCCGATGCCGCCCTCCTCGCCTTCGGCTACGGCCAGCGCGACTTCTTCATGGCCGAGGCGCCTGGCCTCGCGGAGGCGCTGCGCGCGCTGGCACCCGGCCCCGCCGTGATGCGCGTGACCGCGCTCTCCGCGCCGCCACCGCCCATGCCCGGGCAGGAGATCCACAGACTGGCCGCCGCCGACCCGGCCGGGCTCGATGCCTTCCTGCGCACCAGCTTCCGCATGGGCCCAGGTGGCGGGCTGGCGCCCTCGGTCGGGCAGGCGCCGCGCTGGGCATTCTTCGACTCCCCCCTGCCCTATTCCCTCGCCTACACCTGCAACCGCTGGACCCTCGAAGCGCTGGCGGCCGCGGGCCTGCCGCTGGACCCCGCGGGCGTGGTCACGCGCGCCGACGCGATGACCCGCGCGCGGGCCGTGATCCTGGCCTGCGCGGGTGGCGCGGTTGCGCCCCGGCATGGCAGCCTCATCTCGGGATGAGCAGGGCCCCCGGGTGGTCCTGCCGGGCCGCTTGGCCTAAACTTGCAACACAGACGACAACGAAGCGGATGCGTGATGAACCAAGTGGCCCCGATCGGTGAAGTGTCCCCGACCAGCGCGATCAACCTGCCCGACACGACGGTGGACGCCCGCGCAGTGTTCGGCCTGGACATCGACATGCAGGTGCCGGCCTTCTCGGTCCGGACCGAGCACGTGCCGGAGGCCGACCCCGCCTACCGCTTCGACCGCGAGACCACGCTGGCCATCCTGGCGGGCTTCGCCCACAACCGCCGGGTCATGATCCAGGGCTACCACGGCACCGGCAAATCCACCCATGTGGAGCAGGTGGCGGCGCGGCTGAACTGGCCCTGCATCCGCGTGAACCTGGACAGCCACATCAGCCGCATCGACCTGATCGGCAAGGACGCCATCGTGCTGCGCGACGGCCAGCAGGTGACCGAGTTCCGCGAGGGCATCCTGCCCTGGGCGCTGCAGCACCCCTGCGCGCTGGTGTTCGACGAGTATGACGCCGGCCGCCCCGACGTGATGTTCGTGATCCAGCGCGTGCTGGAGGTCGAGGGCAAGCTGACCCTGCTCGACCAAAACCGCGTGATCCGCCCGCACCCGATGTTCCGCCTCTTCGCCACCGCCAACACGGTGGGCCTGGGCGACACGACCGGGCTGTATCACGGCACGCAGCAGATCAACCAGGGCCAGATGGACCGCTGGAACATCGTGGCCACGCTCAACTACCTGCCGCATGCGCAGGAGACCGAGATCGTGATGGCCAAGCTCGGCGCCTCGGACCCCAAGATGAAGAAGCAGGTCGAGGCGATGGTGGCGCTGGCCGACCTGACGCGCGCCGGCTTCATCGCGGGCGACATCAGCACCGTCATGTCGCCGCGCACCGTCATCACCTGGGCCGACAACGCGCGCATCTTCGGCGATATCGGCTTCGCCTTCCGCCTGACCTTCCTGAACAAGTGCGACGAGGCCGAGCGCGCGACGGTGGCCGAATACTACCAGCGCTGCTTCAACGAGGAGATCCCGACCGGGCTCTACAAGAAGGCGGGCTGATCGCCCGCGGTGCGGGCCGGTGCGCAGCCGCGGGCGCCGGGCGGGCCGGCAGAGCACGAAGGTTGACATGGGCAGAAGACAGCGTGGACGGCCCGCGGCGGTGCATGGCGCATGACGCGGCGCAGGATGCAGCAAACCGGCGCGCGCGGGCCCCGGTCCGTGGCGAAGAACCAGCCGGCCCAGCGCCGGACGGCGCCGCCCGGCCGCCGCGCCACGCGCGCCGGCACCTTCGCCCAATGGGCGCTGGCAGGCGCCCTGGCCGGCATCATCCTCTCGGTCACGCAGCAGCAGGACCCCTGGGCAGGGACCACGCTTCTCTCCAACATCGCGCAGGCGGCGGGTGCGGGGCTGGCCACGGGCCTCGTCGCCCTGGGCGCCTGCTGGATCTGGCTCGCAAGGCAGGCATGACATGAGCAAACAGGATCTGACGCGCCAGGAAGAGTTCAAGCGCGCCACCGCCGGGGTGGTGCGCGCCATCTCGCATGAGACCGAGGTGCAGGTGGCCTTCCAGCCCGGCCCGGCCGGGGTCGCGGGCAAGCGGGCGCGCCTGCCCCTGCCCACGCGCTCCCTGCCGCCGGCCGAGATGGCGAAGCTGCGCGGCGCCGCCGATGCCGTGGCGCTCAAGCTGCGCCACCACAATGAGGCGACCCACGCCGCCCGCGCCCCCGCCCGCAAGGAGGCGCGCGAGGTGTTCGACGCGCTCGAGGACGTGCGCGTGCAGGCCGTGGGCAGCCGCCACATGGCGGGCGTGGCCGCCAATCTGCGCGCCCGCCTGGCGGAGGAATGCGAGGCCGAGGGCTTCGACCGCATGACCCGCAAGGACCAGCTGCCGCTGCATTCGGCGCTTGCCCTGCTGGCGCGCGAGCGCATGGGCGAGGCCCCGCCGCCCGCCGCCCAGCGCGTGCTGGAGATGTGGCGCGACCACCTGGACGAGGGCGCCAGCACCGCGCTCGACGAACTCTGCGACGCCTGCGACGACCAGGACCGCTTCGCCCGCGCCGCCCGCAAGCTGCTGGCCGCCATGGACCTGGCCGAGGCCGAGCTCGAATCCGAAGCCTCCGACGAGGAGCAGGGCGACGAGGGCGCCGAGGATTCCAGCCAGCAGGACCAGTCCTCGCCCGGCGATGCCCAGAGCCAGGAGCAGGAATCCGTCCAGGGCGCCGAGCCCGAGACGATGGAGGGCGAGGCCGCCGAGGAGGAGGTCGAGGACAGCGAGGAAGAGGGCGCCGCCGCCGAGGGCGACGAGAAGCCCGGCGGCCCCCAGGCCCGCCGCGAGGTCCCCGTCACCGACGACAGCAGCCGCTACCGCGCCTTCACCACCCAGTTCGACGAAGTCGTCGAGGCCGAGGAGCTCTGCGACCCCGAGGAGCTGACGCGGCTGCGCCAGCAGCTCGACCAGCAGCTGCAGCACCTGCAGGGCGTCGTCTCCAAGCTGGCCAACCGCCTGCAGCGCCGCCTGATGGCGCAGCAGCAGCGCGCCTGGGACTTCGACCTCGAGGAAGGCATCCTCGATGTCGCGCGGCTGGCCCGCGTCGTCGCCAACCCCACCCTGGCGCTGTCCTACAAGCGCGAGCGCGAGACGAATTTCCGCGACACGGTGGTGACGCTGCTGATCGACAATTCGGGCTCGATGCGCGGCCGGCCCATCACGGTCGCCGCCATGTGCGCCGACATCCTGGCGCGCACCCTGGAACGCTGCGCCGTGAAGGTCGAGATCCTGGGCTTCACCACCCGCGCCTGGAAGGGCGGCCAGAGCCGCGAGCGCTGGGTGCAGGAGGGCAAGCCGCGCAACCCCGGCCGGCTGAACGACCTGCGCCACATCGTCTACAAGCCCGCCGACGCGCCCTGGCGGCGCGCCCGCCGCGCCATCGGGCTGATGCTGCGCGAGGGGCTGCTCAAGGAGAACATCGACGGCGAGGCGCTGACCTGGGCCCACCGCCGCCTGCTGGCCCGCAGCGAGCATCGCCGCATCCTGATGGTGATCAGCGACGGCGCGCCGGTGGACGACAGCACGCTGTCGGTGAACCCGGGCAACTACCTGGAGCGCCACCTGCGCGAGGCCATCAAGGACATCGAGAACCGCAGCCCGGTCGAGTTGATCGCCATCGGCATCGGCCATGACGTGACGCGCTACTACCGCCGCGCGGTCACCATCGTGGACGCCGAGGAGCTGGGGGGGACCATGATGAAGAAGCTCGCTGAACTCTTCGACGAGGACGCCGCCGAGGCCTGGCACCGCGCCGCGACCGAGCGCGCGGCGGCGGTCATCTGAACGGGGTGCTCGGCCGGCG
>SKWC01000475.1 GCA_007129145.1 Rubritepida sp. | reverse complement strand
CCCCGGCGCCGAGCCCGGCGCCAGCTTCGACCGCCCGGCGACGCGCTGGCCCGGCTTCACCCCGGGCCAGCCGCCGCGCTCGGCCGTGGTGGCCTTGCGGCGGGCTTAAGGCGGCGGGTTACTCCGCCGCCTGGCGCATCGCCAGCGTCCGCCACACCTTCTCGGGCGTCACGGGCATGTCGATGTGCGCCACCCCCAGCGCGTCGCAGACCGCGCTGACCACGGCCGGCGGCGCGCCGCAGGCCCCGCCCTCGCCCGCGCCCTTCACGCCGAGGTCGTTCGACGGGCAGGGCACCACGTTCAGCTCCACCGCCAGCTCCGGCATGTCGCCGGCGCGGGGCATGCAGTAGTCCTGGAAGGTGGCGGTCAGGAACTGGCCGCTCTCGGCGTCGTATTGCGCGTGCTCATACAGCGCCTGGCCGATGCCCGAGACGATGCCGCCGTGGCACTGGCCATGCACCAGCATGGGGTTCAGCGGCACGCCCACGTCGTCCACCGCGGCATAGCGCACCACCGCGACCATGCCGGTGTCGGTGTCCACCTCCACCTCGGCCACATGGCAGCCGTTGGGGAAGTTGCACTCGGTGTTGCGCTTGTAGAGCAGTTCCTCATCGAGGCCCGGCGTCTCGCCCGGGATCTCGGCCTGGGCGATCTCGGCCCAGGTCAGCGCGCGGTCGGTGCCGGCGATGCGGAACACCTCGCCCTCATGCTCGATGTCGGCCTCTGCGGCCTCCAGCAGCAGGGCCGCGACGCGCTTGGCCTTGGCCAGCACCATCTCGCTGGCGCGGGCCACGGCCACGCCGCCCATCTGCGAGGAGCGCGAGCCGCCCGTGCCGCCGCCCTGCGGCACCACGTCGGAATCGCCCTGGATCAGCCGCACCTTGTCGAAGGGGATGCCGAGCCGCGCATGCAGCACCTGGGCGAAGGCCGTCTCATGGCCCTGGCCGTGGCTAAAGGTGCCGACATGCACCAGCGCCTCGCCCTGCTCATTGATGCGCACCCGCGCCCATTCGGAGGGCTGCCCGCCCGAGGCCTCGATGAAATAGCCGATGCCGCGGCCGCGCAGGCGGCCGCGCGCCTCGCTCTCGGCGCGGCGGGCGGCGAAGCCTTCCCAGTCGAACAGCTTCAGCGCCATGTCCTGGGTTTCCAGGAAGTGGCCGCTGTCGATGTCGTTGCCGGCGCAGTTGGTGTAGGGGATCTGCTCGGGCTTCACATAGTTGCGCGCGCGGATCTCCTCGCGGCTGATGCCGAAGGCGATGGCGCCCTGGTCGAGCAGGCGCTCGATCACATAGGCGGTCTCGGGCCGGCCGGCGCCGCGGTAGGCGTCGGTGGGGGCGGTGTTGGTGAAGGCGCAGCGCACCTGCACGTTCACCGCCTGCATGTCATAGACCGTGCCCTGCACGCGCGCGCCCGCGATGGTGGGGATGCGCGGGCCGAAGTCGAACAGGTAGCCGCCCATCGCCGCGATGGTGTCCACCTTCATGCCGGTGATGCGGCCTTCCGCGTCGAAGCCCATCTGCGCGCGCGTCACATGGTCGCGGCCATGCGGGTCGCACATGAAGGTCTCGGTGCGGTCGGCGCGCCACTTCACCGGCCGGCCCAGGCGCTTCGCCGCCCAGAGCACAAGCGTGCTCTCGGGGAACAGCTTGCCGCGCAGGCCGAAGCCGCCACCCACATCGGGGCTGATGACGCGCACCTGCTCCTTCGGCACGTTGAAGACGTACTTGGCCAGCCCCTCGCGCACGCGCACCACGCCCTGGGTGGGGCTGTGCAGCGTGAAGTGGTCGGTCGCGGCGTCGTATTCGCCGAGTGCCACGCGTGGCTCCATCGGGTTGCCGACGATCCGGTTGTTGACCAGCTCGACCTCGACGACCTTGTGGGCGCGCGCCAGGCCTTCCGCGGCCTCCTTCTCGCGCCCGCTGGACCAGTGGACGCAGAGGTTGGTGCCGTGCTCCTCCCAGATGACGGGCGTGTCGGCGTCCAGCGCGGTGGCGGTGTCGGTCACCGCGGGCAGGATGTCGTAGTCCACCATCACCATCTCGGCGGCGTCCTGCGCCTGGGCGCGGGTCTCGGCCACTACCGCCGCCACCGGGTCGCCCACGAAGCGGACGAAGTCGGTCTGCAGCGTCTTGCGCGGCGGGCACCAGGCGGGCTTGCCGTCCGTGCCGGGCACATCCACCTGCACCGGATACAGCCCCAGCCCGTCGGCATCGGCGTCATGGCCGGTCAGCACCGCCAGCACGCCGGGCGCGGCCTTCGCCTCCGTCGTGTCGATGGAGGTGATGCGCGCATTGGCGTGCGGGCTGCGCAGGATGACCAGCCACGCCTGCCCCTCGCGCGAGATGTCGTCGGTGTAGGTGCCGCGCCCCGTCAGAAGGCGGACATCCTCCTTGCGGCGCACGGGCTGGCCGATGCCGAATTGATCCATCCGGAAGTCTCCTCAAGGCTTCGCACCAAACTAGGTGCGGGGGGTCGCCCTGTCCACGCGGCTGCGATACCGTTTTGCACGGAGGAAACAGGATGCGTTTCGACCTGCCCGAGAATCCGCCCGGTGCCGAGGCATTGCGCGCGGAGGTCCGCAGCTTCCTGGCCGAGGCCGGCCGCAACTGGTCGCCCGAGGTGATCGGCCGCTCCTGGATGGGCTTCGACCGCGGCTTCTCGCGCGCGGTGGGCCAGCGCGGCTGGATCGGCATGACCTGGCCCAAGGCGTATGGCGGGCATGAGCGCACCGGGCTTGAGCGTATCGTGGTGCTGGAGGAGTTGCTGGCGGCCGGCGCCCCGGTCGGCGCGCATTGGATCGGCGACCGCCAGTCCGGCCCGCTGATCCTGCGCCTGGGCACCGAGGAGCAGCGCCGGCGCATCCTGCCGGGCATCGCGCGCGGCGAACTGGCCTTCTGCATCGGGCTGAGCGAGCCGGATGCGGGCAGCGACCTGGCCAATTTGCGCACCCGGGCCGAGCGCGTGCCCGGCGGCTGGAAGCTGAACGGCCGCAAGATCTGGACGACCTTCGCCCACAAATCCGACTACATGATCGCGCTGGTGCGCACCGCCCCCGCCCCCGAGGGCGGCCCGCGCCAGGCCGGCCTGTCGCAATTCCTGGTGGATCTGCGGCTGTCGGGCATATCCATCCGCCCGATCCGCGACCTGGAGGGCGGCGAGAGCTTCAACGAGGTCACCTTCGACGACGTGATGCTGCGCGAGGACGACCTGCTCGGCGTGGCCGGGCAGGGCTGGGCCCAGGCGACCAGCGAACTCGCCTTCGAGCGCAGCGGGCCGGACCGCTACCTGTCGGCGTTTCCCGCCCTGGCGCGCGGGATTGACGTGCTGGCGGCGAAGCCCCAGCCGGGCGCCGAGGTCGCGGTGGGCCGCATGGTGGCGCGGATGGCGGCGCTGCGCGGCATGTCGCTGTCGGTCGGCGGGATGCTGGAGCGCGGCGAGGACCCGGCGGTGGAGGCCGCGCTGGTGAAGGATGTGGGCAATGTCCATGAGCAGGACTGCCCGGAGCAGCTGCGCGGCCTGATCGACCCCGAGGACCGCCCGGAGGAACTGCGCCGCCTGCTGGCGACGCTGGCGCAGCTGGCGCCCACCTTCAGCCTGCGCGGCGGCACGCGCGAGATCCTGCGCGGCATCATCGCGCGCGACCTGGGGCTGCGCTGAGCCATGAGCGAGCTTCGATCCATCCTGGTCGAGCAGGTCGAGGGGCTGGTGGCCGATGCCGGCGGCGTGGCGCCGCTGCGCGAGGTGGAGGCGGGCGGCTTCCCCGCCGCGCTGTGGCAGGGCCTGTCCGAACAGGGGCTGGCGCTGGCGCTGGTGCCCGAGGAAGCCGGCGGCGCCGGGCTGTCCTGGGGCGACGCCGCGGCGCTGTGGCAGGCGATGGGCCGGTATGGCGCGCCCGTGCCGATG
>SKWC01000220.1 GCA_007129145.1 Rubritepida sp. | reverse complement strand
CGGGCAGAAACCCCCGCGGCGCCGGCAAGTCAAGCGATGTCGGCCACCACCTGCATGCGGATCAGCCGGTCGGGGTTGCGCACCATGCCGTTCTGGCCCTGGCCGCGGGTGATGCGGTCCACATGCTCCATGCCCGCCGTCACCTGGCCCCAGATGGTGTACTGGCCGTCCAGGAAGCTGCCGGGCGCGAACATGATGAAGAACTGGCTGTTCGCGCTGTTCGGGTTCTGCGCGCGGGCCATGCCGCAGCTGCCGCGCAGGAAGCGGGCGCGCTGGGGCGGGCTGAACTCGGCGGGCAGGTCGGGCAGGTCGGAGCCGCCCGTACCGGTGCCCGTCGGGTCGCCGCCCTGGGCCATGAAGCCCTCGATCACGCGGTGGAAGGGCGTGCCGTCATAGAAGCCGCGGCGGGTCAGGGTCTTGATCCGCTCGACGTGCTGCGGCGCGAGGTCGGGGCGCAGCTGGATGGTGACCTGCCCGTCATCCTTCAGCGTCATGCGCAGCGTGTTCTCGGGGTCGGGCGTGGCCTGGGCCTCGGCGGGGTTGGTCTCGCTCATCATCGCTCCTGCGGCGAATAGGGTGGTGGCGGTCAGAAGGGTGCGGCGCTGCAGCATGTGTCCAACTCCGTCCTTTCAGGCTTCGGCGCGCTGGCGCGTGCGCGCCAGGGTGCGCTCGAGGGTCAGCGGCGGCACGAAGCTCGCGATGTCGCCGCCCAGTTGCGCGATCTCCTTCACGAAGCGCGAGGAGATGAAGTGGTTGCGTTCGCTGGCCATGAGGTAGACCGCCTCGATCTCGGGCTCGAGGCGGGCGTTCATCCCGGCCATCTGGAACTCATAGTCGAAATCGGTCACCGCGCGCAGCCCGCGCACGATCATCTGCGCGCCGACATTGCGCGCGAAATGCACCAGCAGTCCGGTAAAGGGCTGCACGTCGATGCGGCAGCCGGTGCGGGCCGCGATCTTGTCCGTCTCGGCGCGCACCAGCTCGGCGCGCTCCTCCAGCGGGAACAGCGGCCCCTTGCCGGCGTTCATGGCGACCCCCACCACCAGGCGGTCCACCAGCCGCGCGGCGCGGCCGATCACGTCTATGTGCCCGTTGGTCACGGGGTCGAAGGTGCCCGGGTAGAGGGCGATGCGCTCAGCCATTGTCCTGGTTGTCCTCCCCAGCATCGTCCAGCACCGGAAAGCAGCTGGTCACGCGCTCGGCTTCGTCGAGGCGCTGCAGCATCACCCCCTGCGACTGCCGGCCGGTCTGGCGGACCTGCTCGGCGGCGAAGCGGATGGCCTGGCCGCCATCGGTCATCAGCATGATGTGGTCGCCCGGGCGGACCACGAAATTGGCCACCACCGCGGCACCGGTGCGCGCGCTGAGGCTGATGTTGGCGATGCCCTGGCCGCCGCGCCCGGTCACCCGGTATTCATGGGCGCTGCTGCGCTTGCCGAAGCCGCGGTCGGTGACCGTCAGCAGGAACTGCTCGGCCTCCTCCAGCGCGGCCAGCCGCTCGGGCGGCAGGGCGATCTCGGCCACCGCCTCCGTCTCCTCCGGGGCGGGTGCGTCGGCTTCCTCGCCGGCGGCACGGCGGCGCTGGGCGGCGGCGCGCAGATAGGCCTGGCGCTCCTCGGCGCTGGCCTCGACATGGCGCAGCACGTTGAGCGCGATCACCACATCGCCGGGCGCCAGGCGGATGCCGCGCACGCCCGTCGAATCGCGGCCGGCGAAGACGCGCAGCGTGTCGGTGTCGGCGGTGAAGCGGATGGCCTTGCCCAGCCGGGTGGCCAGCAGCACGTCGTCGCCCTCCTGGCAGGTGGCGACGCCGATCAGCGCATCCCCCTCGTCCAGCTTCATCGCGATGAGCCCGGAGGAGCGGATGTTGCGGAAATCCGACAGCCGGTTGCGGCGCACATCGCCGCCCGCGGTGGCGAAGACCAGGTGCAGCGCCTCCCACAGCGTCTCGTCCTGCGGCAGGGGCAGCACGGCGGTGACACTCTCATCCTCGCGCAGCTGCAGCAGCTGGCGCAGCGACCGGCCCTTGCCCGTGGTGCCGCCCTCGGGCAGCTGCCAGACCTTCAGGCGGAAGGCCATCCCGCGCGAGGTGAAGAAGATCGCCCATTGGTGGGTGTGGCCCACGAAGCTGCGCACCACCACGTCATCGGCCCGGGTGGCGGCCGCGCTGCGCCCGCGCCCGCCGCGGTTCTGCATGCGGAACACGTCGAGCGGCGTGCGCTTCACATAACCATCGCGCGTCAGCGTCACCACCATGGAGGCGGGCGCGATCAGGCTTTCGTCGTCGATGTCGGCATCGGCGTCGTCGATGCGCGTCAGCCGCGGCGAGGCGAGGGTGGCGCGCACCGCGCGCAGCTCCTCGGCCATCACCTCCAGCCGGCGCGGGCGGCTGCCCAGGATCTCCAGCAGCTCGGTGATGCGGGCCCCCACCTCGCGCAGCTCGGCGTCGATCTTCTCGCGCTCGAGGCCCGTCAGGCGCTGCAGCCGCAGCTCCAGGATGCCGCGCGCCTGCGCCTCGGTCAGCCGCATGGTCCCGGCGTCGGACAGGATGTTGCCCTCGTCCTGCACCAGCGCGACCAGCGGCGCCACATCCGCCGCCGGCCAGTCGCGCGCCATCAGCGCCGCGCGCGCGGCCGCGGCATCGGGGCTGCCGCGGATCAGGCGGATCACCTCGTCGATGTTCGCCACCGCGATGGCCAGGCCGATCAGCACATGCGCGCGCTCGCGCGCCTTGGCCAGGCGATGGCGAGAGCGGCGCAGGATCACCTCCTCGCGGAAGGCGATGAAGGCCTGCAGCGCCTCGCGCAGCCCCATCTGCTGCGGCCGCCCCTCATGCAGCGCGAGGAAGTTGACCGAGAAGCTGATCTGCAGCTGGGTCAGGCGGTAGAGCGTGTTCAGCACGATCTCCGCCACCGCGTCGCGCTTCAGCTCGATGACGACGCGCAGCCCCGAGCGGTCGGATTCGTCGCGCAGGTCGCTGATGCCGTCGATCAGCTTGTTGCGCACGAGTTCCGCGATGCGCTCGATCAGCGAGGCCTTGTTGACCTGGTAGGGAACCTCCGTGACCACGATGGCCTGGCGGCCGCCCTTCATCTCCTCGATCTCGCAGGCGGCGCGCAGCGGGATGGAGCCGCGCCCCGTCTCGAAGGCGGCGCGGATGCCCGAGCGGCCGAGGATGATGCCCCCGGTCGGGAAGTCCGGCCCGGGGATTATCTCCATGATCTGCTGCAGCGTCGTCTCGGGATCGGCGATCAGGCTGAGCGCGGCGTCGATCACCTCGGTCGGGTTGTGCGGCGGGATGTTGGTGGCCATGCCCACCGCGATGCCGCCCGCGCCATTGACCAGAAGGTTGGGGAAGGCCGCGGGCAGGACACGGGGTTCAGAAGCGGATTCGTCATAGTTCGGGACGAAATCCACCGTGTCCTCGTCGATGCCCTCCAGCAGCGCGGCCGCGGCGCGCGCGAGGCGCACCTCGGTGTAGCGCATGGCCGCCGGCGGATCGCCGTCCATCGAGCCGAAGTTGCCCTGGCCATCCACCAGCGGCACCCGCATGGAGAAGGGCTGGGCCATGCGCACCATGGCGTCATAGATCGCGGCGTCGCCATGCGGGTGGTACTTGCCCATCACGTCGCCCACCACGCGGGCCGACTTCCGGTGCGGCTTTTCGGCGGTGTAGCCGGCCTCCTGCATGGCGAACAGGATGCGCCGGTGCACCGGCTTCAGCCCGTCGCGCACATCGGGCAGGGCGCGGCTGACGATGACGGACATCGCATAGTCGAGGTAGGAGCGTCGCATCTCCTCCTCGAGGGCGATGGGGGCCACCTCCTCGGGCTTCTCGGTCTCGTCACTCACGCGGATGGGTCATCCTGGATGGGGGAAGGGGTCAGGCTGGCGGGGATCAGAAGGGG
>SKWC01000232.1 GCA_007129145.1 Rubritepida sp. | reverse complement strand
TCGGCGGTCTTGATGACCTCGAGGTTGTGCTCGATCACGATCACGCTGTTGCCGGCGGCGACCAGCGCGTGCAGCACCTCCAGCAGTTTGCGCACATCCTCGAAATGCAGGCCGGTCGTGGGCTCATCCAGAATATACAGTGTGCGCCCGGTGGCGCGGCGGCTGAGTTCCTTGGCCAGCTTGATGCGCTGCGCCTCCCCGCCCGACAGCGTGGTGGCCTGCTGGCCGAGGTGGATGTAGCCCAGCCCCACCTCCTCCAGCGTGCGCAGCTTCTCATGGATGGAGGGCACGGCCGAGAAGAACTCGCGCCCCTCGGTCACCGTCATGTCCAGCACATCGGCGATGGATTTGCCGCGGAACTTCACCTCCAGCGTCTCGCGATTGTAGCGCTTGCCCTTGCAACTGTCGCAGGTGACATAGACATCGGGCAGGAAGTGCATCTCGATCTTGATGAGGCCATCGCCCTGGCAGGCCTCGCAGCGGCCGCCCTTCACGTTGAAGCTGAAGCGGCCGGGCTTGTAGCCGCGCTGGCGGCTTTCGGGCAGTTCGGCGAACCAGTCGCGGATGGGCGCGAACAGCCCGGTGTAGGTGGCGGGGTTCGAGCGCGGCGTGCGCCCGATGGGCGACTGGTCGATGTCGATGACCTTGTCGATGTGCTCCAGCCCCTCGATGCGCTCATGCGGGGCCGGCACGGCCGAGCCGCCCATCAGCCGCCGCGACAGCCCGTTGTAGAGCGTCTCGATCACCAGCGTGGACTTGCCCCCGCCCGAGACGCCGGCCACCGCGGTGAAGCAGCCCAGCGGGAATTCGGCGGTCACGTCCTTCAGGTTGTTGCCCGACGCGCCCACCACCCGCAGCAGGCGCTTGCGGTCGGGGCGGCGGCGCGCCTCGGGCAGCGGGATCATCCGCCGGCCCGAGAGGTAGTCGCCGGTGATGCTGGCAGGGTGCGCGGCCACCTCCTCCGGCGTGCCCTGGGCCACCACCGTCCCGCCCGCCGCCCCCGCGCCGGGGCCGATGTCCACCAGATGGTCGGCGGTGCGGATCGCGTCCTCGTCATGCTCGACCACCAGCACGGAATTGCCCAGGTCGCGCAGGCGGCGCAGCGTCACCAGCAGGCGTTCATTGTCGCGCTGGTGCAGCCCGATGGAGGGCTCGTCCAGCACATAGAGCACGCCGGTCAGGCCGGAGCCGATCTGCGAGGCGAGGCGGATGCGCTGGCTCTCGCCGCCCGAGAGGGTGGCGCTGCCGCGGGAGAGCGAGAGGTAGTCGAGCCCCACATCCACCAGGAACTGCAGCCTCTCCTCGATCTCGCGCAGGATGCGGCGCGCGATTTCCTGGCGCTGCGGCGTGAGGGTTTCGTTCACGCCGGCGAACCATTCCCGCGCGCGGCGGATGGACAGGGCGCTGGCCTCGCCGATGTGGCAGCCGGCCACCTTCACCGCCAGCGACTGCGGGCGCAGCCGGTGCCCGCCGCAGGCGGCGCAGGGCTTCTGCGCCTGGTAGCGCGAGAGGTCCTCGCGCACCCAGGGGTTGTCGGTCTCGCGGAAGCGGCGGCCGAGGTTGGCGATCACCCCTTCGAAGGGCTTCTCGACCTCATAGGCGCGCAGCCCGTCGCGGTAGCGCAGCACCACCGCCTCGCCGGCGGTGCCATGCAGGATGGCATGGCGGGCGGCTTCGGGCAGTTCGGCCCAGGGCAGTTCCAGGCTGACCTTGAGGTGCTTCGCCAGCGAGGCCAGGGTCTGGTCGTAATAGGGGCTGGAGGCGTTGCCCGCCCAGGGGGCGACGGCGCCCTCCTTCAGGCTCAGCCGATCCTGCGGGACCACCAGGGCGGGGTCGAAGAAACTTTCGGTGCCCAGGCCATCGCAGGCGGTGCAGGCGCCCTGGGGCGAGTTGAAGCTGAACAGCCGCGGCTCGATCTCCTCGATGGAGAAGCCGCTGACGGGGCAGGCGAATTTCTGGGAGAAGACGGTGCGCGCGCCGCCGTCGGCGTCCTCGGCATAGGCGATGCCATCGGCCAGCGCCAGCGCCGTCTCGAAGCTGTCCGCGAGGCGCTGCGCCAGGCCGTCGCGCACCACCACGCGGTCCACCACCACCTCGATGTCGTGCTTCAGCTTCTTGTCGAGCTTGGGCGCCTCGCTGATCAGATGCAGCGCGCCGTTGACCTTCACCCGCTCGAAGCCGCGGCGCTGGTATTCGGCGAGTTCCTTGCGGTACTCGCCCTTCTTGCCGCGGATGACGGGGGCCAGGATCAGCAGCCGCGTGCCCTCGGGCATGGACAGCACGCGGTCCACCATCTGCGACACGCTCTGCGCCTCGATGGGCAGGCCGGTGGCGGGGCTGTAGGGCACCCCCACCCGCGCCCAGAGCAGGCGCATGTAGTCATGGATCTCGGTCACCGTGCCCACGGTCGAGCGCGGGTTGTGGCTGGTGGTCTTCTGCTCGATGGAGATCGCGGGGCTCAGGCCCTCGATACTGTCCACATCGGGCTTCTGCATCAGCTGCAGGAACTGCCGGGCGTAGGCGGACAGGCTCTCGACATAGCGGCGCTGTCCCTCGGCATAGATGGTGTCGAAGGCCAGCGACGACTTGCCCGAGCCCGAAAGCCCGGTCAGCACCACCAGCTTGCCGCGCGGCAGGTCGAGGTCGAGCGACTTCAGGTTGTGCTGGCGCGCGCCGCGGATACGGATCAGCCCGCTGGCGGCCTGCGGGCGCTCGGCCGGGGTGTCGGGGGCGGCGTCACGCAGCATGGGCGCACTCCGGGGATGGGACGAGGCCCGTGGTCTGGCAGCTTGCCACGGGCTTGGGAAGGCCGGGCGCGGGTTGGCGCGGCCGCCCCGAGGAGGTAGTTTGCGCCACCGATTTGCAAGGAGGCGCCCACATGGCCGGCGTGAACAAGGCGATCATCCTGGGCCGGCTGGGCAAGGACCCGGAGGTCCGGAACTTCCAGAACGGCGGACGCGTGGTGAATCTGCGCATCGCCACCTCGGAACGCTACAAGGACCGCGAGGGCAACATGCAGGAGCGCACCGAATGGCATTCGGTCGCGATCTTCAACGAGAAGCTGGGCGAGATCGCGGAGCGCTACCTGAAGAAGGGCAGCGAGGTCTACATCGAGGGCCAGATCGAGACGCGCAAATGGCAGGACCAGTCCGGCCAGGAACGCTACTCGACCGAGATCGTGCTGCGGCAGTTCCGCGGCGACCCGGACTCCGATCAACCCAACGTCATCTTTTTCAACATCCAACCCGATCAACAACAAGACGTCGTTGACATCATTCAATCCCATCCCGAGGTCCGCCTCGACGAAACCACACCGATCGTCACCATGCGGCTCGAGTCCGTCAATGGACGTACCGTCGCCCAACTGCGCGATGATCCGGAACGGGAGATTCCGCATTGGGTCTTGTTCCGCGAGTACCGCTCCACCTACCGGGAACAATTCCTCCCCCGCGATCGCGTCATCGCTGGCGAGTGGCAATCCTACACAGGCAGCGGCCCCATCCCCATTTCCATCGAGGAGGCTCTGGGCGATTATCTTGGTATCGGGCTGGGCGATCGACTCGTCTTCAATTTGCAGGGCGTCCGCTTGGACTGCGTTGTCCACAGCGTACGGAGCGTTGATTGGCGGGAAATGCGCACCAACTTTTTCGTCATCTTCCCGGCCGGCGTCCTGGAAGAAGCGCCGCACAGCTTCGCGATGGTGACGGCCGTGCCAGCGGCCGATATCACGGCGAGATTGCAGCAACAGATTATCCAGCGATTCCCCAATGTGTCGGCGGTGGACTTGCGGATGCTCTTGGTGTCCATCAACGAAATCGTTGATCAAGCCGCCTTTGTGATCCGGTTCATGGCGCTATTCAGCGTGCTAACCGGCTTGCTTGTGCTGGGCGCCACCGTCGTTGCCAGCCGCTAC
>SKWC01000418.1 GCA_007129145.1 Rubritepida sp. | reverse complement strand
GCCGGGGGCCGGCTGCTGGCCAGCGCCACGCTGGGCGGGGTCAGCCCCGCCGGAGAGACCGCGGCCGGGAGGACCCATCGGCCTCTCAATGATCAGATCATCGATCGAGCCGATCGCGTCGCCCTCGCGATTGTAGACGTTCGCGCCGATGATCTCGCTGGCGCGGGTCTCCGGCCCGGCCTGGGTCGGCATCGCCTGGCGAGCCCCTGGGCTCTGTGCGCCGGGCGCGGTGGTGCCCGCGGCCGCCGGGGCTTGCGCGGGTGTGCGGGGCGATGCCGTCTGGCCGAACGCCAGCATCGGCACGACCATCAGGCCCGAGCAGAGTGCGGCCGTCAGAATGGGATTACGGGGGGTCATGTCTTGTGTCTCCGGAACGTTAGTCGGCAGATGTGCCGACTAAATCATAACGCTGACACGTCCGGTTGGTTCCCAATATCAGGTCAGTAAAAAATCGGAAATGTGCCCTTGGTGCAGTGGCCCCTTGATGGGCTGTCCTGCCGGCGCATCCGCGTCATCCGCAGCGGCGCTACCGGATGATCGGCCGGAGCAATATCCGACCGGATGGAGTCATCCGGCCGGATTTCTTGCTCTGGAAAACAAGGCTTCCCTAGCGGCGGCGACGGCTCGACCCGGAGCGGGTCTGCTCGTCATCGTCCTTTCGGCTGGCCCGTCGCCAGACATGCTCCGCGACCTGCCCGCCGATGAAGCGCGCGGGGCTGCGCCAACCGAGCAGCCCCAGCGCCTCCTGCCATGGTGAGACGGACCGCAGCGCGGCGATGGATTGCTGCCGCAGCTCCGTGGCCTGTTGCGCGACGCGGTTCGGCCGGGGCCGGAACGCGATGAGGATGAGGACCATGAGCACCGCATCAGCCAACGCGAGGACGAGCGTCGCCGCCATCGGGCCATGATCCTCGGCCAGCCACATCCAGGCGGCCGCGTGCAGCAGGCCCAGGGCGATCAGTCCGAACAGGCTCGCCACGGCGGCCACCCTGGCGGACTGCGCCATCGCCCGCGCCTCGGCCCTCAGGCGGACACCCTCCGCCTGCGCGATGACGCCGATCAGGCGGAGGGAGCGCATGCTCAGCGCCGCACCAGGACGGCGAGCACGAAGCCCGCCAGCGCGGCGAAGCCGAGCGAGGTGAAAGGCCTTTCCTGCACGGCGTGGCTGAGCCGCGTCACCTGGTCGCGCACCGTGTCGGTGGCGGCCTGCGCGGCATCGGCCGCCTGGTCCATCATGCCATCCACCGCCGGCGCCACCCGCTCGGCCATGAGCTCCTCCACCTTCGCTCGCAGCTGCGCGATCTCGTCGCCCGGCATCGCGTCGGGATTGTTCATGTTGTCCACGTCATTGATCTCCCGGGGGCTGTTGATCTCGTTTCCGCAGGCGCCTGCCCCCCCGTATCGGCCGGAACGCGCGGACGTCTGATGGAAGCGCGCCGGGTCCTGCCGGTGGCCTGGAACCATTGCCGTTCCAGGCGTGAGCGCTCAGCGTCTCAGCGGCGCCACACCGGCCGACCGGCATCAACCTGGCTCGGGGTGGTCAGACCACCGACAGCGCCGCCGCCGACGGCGCCGATCGCCGCCCCGGTCAGGGCGCTGCCGCCCGTCAGGGCACCCACCGCCGCACCGCCCGCAGCCCCCAGGCCGGCGCCTGACAGGACGCGGTCGCCGGTGGATTGCCCGCATCCGGCAAGACCGACCAGGAGGAAAGCGGCCAAGCCTACGCTGTGGATATTCGTCATGGCGAAGTTCCTTTTTTGATGATCAGGAACAAAACGCCACTGATGCGCAAAGGTTCCGCGCGCCACGCCCTGAATTTTGTGATGTAGCGGGAACCCCAGAGCCTTCAGCGCGTTCTGTCCTCGTCAAGATGAGGAGGACGATGTGCGTACCGCGCTGCTCTGGTTCGTGGGGGTTCCGATTCCCATTCTCATACTCCTTTACTTGTTTGGCGTGCTGTGACGGCCATCCGACGGCCTCGGCTTGCGTCAGATGAAGTCGGGCGCCTCGGCGCGGCAACGCGGGCGCGGGAGCGGTGAAGCCGTTCCGGCGGAGCGGCGGCAGCATGCCCCGAGGCGATGGCCCTGACGCGGGCGTTGCGCGTCAGGATCGCATGATCGCGACGCCCCCCGGGTCAGGATCCTACGGCGATGCTCCCCAAGGCCCGCCCGACCTGCGGGCACAGCAGCGGGCGCGGAAGGATGTGATCGACCGGATCGTCTGCCACGTCCTGGGCGACTTTCTGGACGCGGTGCGCGACGGCGCAAATGGCCCGGGTGCCAGGCACCTGCTGCCGGGCAAGCGGGCGAAGTGGCACCGCACGCGCACACCCCCAAGGGCCCGCCGGGGAACAACGGCGATCCACTGACCCGTCATCACGGTTGAACCGGCGCAGCCCGTTGGCCAACCAAGCGCGGAGCCCGCAGAATTGACAGGTCTCAAGCCGCTAGCCCGCCTCAGCCGGGCCTCGCCATCCCTGTGGGACAGCCGGGCGCCGATCCGCGAGGAACTCTTCGGCGTCGAACGCCTCGAGGAGCACGCGCGCAGCCTCGCGGCCTCGCTCGGCATCGCGTCGAAACCCGCCCGGGTCGAGCCGCTGGCCAGGCGGCTCGCGGACAATGCAGCCGTGCTGCTCGATGCCTATCGGACGGTCGCCGGGGCGACGGATGAAGGCGCCGCCACGCTGACACCGGCGGAGGAGTGGCTGATCGACAACTACCACTTGGTCGAGAAGCAGATCCACGCAACACGCAACGATCTGCAGCCGCGCTCGTTCCGGCTGCTGCCCAAGCTCGCCACCGGGCCGTTCGCCGGGTATCCGCGCGTGCTCGCGCTGTTGTGGGCCTATGTGGCCCACACCGACAGCCGCCTCGTCCCGGAGACGCTCTGCCGCTACCTGCGCGCCTACCAGGGCGTGGACGTGCTCACGATGGGCGAACTCTGGGCGATCGTCAGCACATTGCGGATCGTCCTCATCGAGAATCTCCGCCGGCTTGGCGCGCAGGTCATCGCCGACCGCGCCGCCTGCCGGGAGGCCGACATCCTGGCGGATCGCCTGCTGGGCACGGGCGGCCGCGCGGCCGAGCCCGCCGCCGCGGTCCTCGGGCCGGCCGGGCACATGCAGCCGGGCGCGACCTGTGCCGTCCGTCTCCTGCAGCGGCTGCGCGACGGGGATCCGCGCAGCCTCCCCGCCATCAACTGGCTCGACGAATGCCTTGCCGGGATGGGCACGACCGCCGAAGCCGTGGTGCGCGACGAACACCAGCGGCAGGGTGCGGCCAGCGTGTCGGTGCGCAACATCATCACCAGCCTGCGGCTCGCCTCGGATCTCGACTGGACCGAGATGTTCGAGCGCATGAGCCTCGTCGACGACGTGCTCGCCGATGGCAGCGGCTTCCGCGCCATGGATTTTCCGACCCGCGACCTCTACCGCAAGGCGATCGAGGAGCTGGCGCGCGGATCGGGACGGGCGGAGATCGACATCGCCCGCGACGCGGTCCAGGCTGCCGAGCAGGCGCGATGCGCGGCCTCGGCCGAGACGGATGAACGCCGGAAAGATCCCGGCTTCTTCCTGATCGGGCCCGGCCGGGCCGCCTTCGCCGCGGCGCTGGGCTTCCGGCCGTCGCTGCGCCTGCGGCTGTGGCAGATGAACCAGGCGGCCGGCGTGGGGCCGTATGTGGGCGCGATCAGCCTCGTCGCGGCGCTGCTGCTGCTGTGCCCTTTGCTCGTGCTCCATGCCTGGGGGTTCGGCCCGGGCGTGCTCCTGCTGTTCGGCGCGCTGGGGGCGGTGCCCGCCCTCGATGTGTCGGTGGCGCTGGTCAACCGGGGCGCGGCCTGGGGCTTCGGGCCGCGGCTGCTGCCGGCGATGGAACTGCGCGGCGGCGTGCCGCCGGAGCTGCGCACGCTGGTCGTCGTGCCGATGAT
>SKWC01000376.1 GCA_007129145.1 Rubritepida sp. | reverse complement strand
CTGATCGTCTCGGGCAGCGTCGCGGCCTTCAAGGTGCTGATCCTGGCGCGCCGGTTGCGCGATGCGGCGGCGGAGGTGCGCGCGGTGCCGACCGCGGCCGGCGCGCGCTTCGTCACCCGCGAAGCCCTGGCCGCGCTCACCGGCAACAGCGTGCAGGACGACCTTTGGGCCGCCGAAGCCGAGATCGGCCACATCCGGCTGGCGCGCTGGGCCGATGCGGTGGCGGTGGTGCCGGCCAGCGCCAACCGCTTGGCGCAGATGGCGCATGGCCTGGCCGACGACCTGGCCGGCTGCGTGCTGCTGGCCACCCGCGCGCCGGTGCTGGTGGCCCCCGCGATGAACCCGGCCATGTGGGAGCATCCGGCCACAAGGGCCAATGTGGCGCTGCTGGCCGCGCGCGGCGTGCGCTTCGCCGGCCCCGCCGAGGGCGCCATGGCCGAGCCGGAATCCGGCCCCGGCCGCCTGCTGGAGCCCGAGGCCATCCTGGACGCCATCGGCGCGATCTTCGCCGCCGGCCCACTGGCGGGGCGGCATGTGCTGGTGACCTCTGGCCCGACGCATGAGCCCATTGACCCGGTGCGCTACATCGCCAACCGATCGAGCGGCCGGCAGGGCCATGCCATCGCCGCCGCCTGCGCCGCGCTGGGCGCGCGCGTCACGCTGGTCAGCGGGCCGGTGGCCATCCCCGACCCGCCGGGTGTTGCGGTGGTGCGGGTGGAGACGGCGCGGCAGATGCTGGCAGCCTGCGAGGCCGCCCTGCCCGCCGACGCCGCCATCTGCGCCGCCGCAGTGGCGGATTGGCGGGTGGCGAGCGAGGCCGGGCAGAAGCTGAAGAAGACCCCCGGCGCCGGCGCGCCCACCCTGCCCATGGCGCTGAACCCCGACATCCTGGCCACCCTCGCCTCCCACGCGGCGCGGCCGCGCCTGGTGGTCGGCTTCGCCGCCGAGACCGAGCGCCTGCTGGAGCACGCCCAGGACAAGCGCGCCCGCAAGCGCTGCGACTGGATAGTGGCCAATGACGTCTCGGGCGATGTGATGGGCGGGGCGGAGAATGCCGTGCATCTGGTGACCGAGGCCGGCGCGGAGGAATGGCCGCGCCTGCCCAAGGAGGCGGTGGCGGCACGGCTGGCCGCGCGCGTGGCGGAGGCTCTGGCATGATCATCACCGTGGCCGTGCAGCGCCTGCCGCACGCCGAGGACCTGCCGCTGCCCGCCTATGCGACCGATGGCGCGGCGGGGATGGATTTGCTGGCGGCGCATGAAGTCACGCTGGCGCCGGGCGGGCGCAGCCTGGTGCCCACCGGCATCGCGATCGCCCTGCCGGAGGGCTATGAGATGCAGATCCGCCCGCGTTCGGGCCTCGCGCTCAAGCACGGGATCACGGTGCTGAACGCGCCGGGCACGGTGGATGCCGACTACCGCGGCGAGGTGGGGGTGGTGCTGCTGAACACTGGCGCCCAGGCCTTCACCGTGGCGCGCGGCGACCGGATCGCCCAGGCGGTGTTCGCCCCGGTGACGCGGGCGAATTTGGTCGAGGTCAGCGCCCTGCCCGAGACCGCGCGCGGGGCGGGCGGTTTCGGCAGCACGGGGTAAGGCCCCATATCCCGCCCATGAACCTCGACTTCACCGATGACGAACTGCACCGCTACTCGCGCCACATCCTGCTGAAGGAGGTGGGCGCGGTGGGCCAGGCCAGGCTGCGCGCGGCCCGCGTGCTGGTGGTGGGCGCGGGCGGGCTGGGTTCGCCGCTCGCGCTGTATCTGGCGGCGGCGGGGGTGGGCACGCTTGGCCTCGTGGACCATGACGTGCTGGAACTGTCCAACCTGCAGCGCCAGGTCGCGCACACCACCGCGCGCATCGGCCAGGCCAAGGTGGACAGCGCGGCCGAGGCGCTGCGCGCGCTGAACCCCGAGGTGCGGCTGGAACTCCATCCGCGCCGGATGGACGCCGCCGCCGCGCGCGAACTCATCCCGCGCTATGACGTGGTGTGCGACGGCACGGACAACTTCCCCACCCGCTTCCTGCTGGGCGATGCCTGCCACCTGCTGGGCCGGCCGCTGGTCAGCGCCGCGGTGCTGCGCTTCGAGGGGCAGTTGTCGCTCTACCAGGGGCACCTTGGCGCGCCGCACCCCTGCCACCGCTGCCTGCACCCCGAGCCGCCGCCGCCCGGGCTGATCCCGAGCTGCTCGGAGGCCGGGGTGATGGGCGCCGTGGTCGGCGTGATGGGCACGCTGCAGGCCACCGAGGTGCTGAAGCACATCATGGGCATCGGCGAGGGCATGTCGGGCCGGCTGCTGCTGTGGGACGCGCTGGACGCCCGCTTCCGCATGGTGCGGCTGCGGCGTGACCCCGGCTGCGCCCTGTGCGGCGAGAACGCGACCATCCGCGACCTCTCGGCGCATGAGCGGGCGGCGTGAGGTCGCTGGGCATCCTGCTGATCTCGGGCGGGCATGAGCGCGCGCATTACACACTGATGGCGGCGACCGCCGCCGCCGCCATCGGGCGCGATGTGACGATCTTCGCCACCAATGCCGGGTGCCGGCTGTTCCTCGACCCATGCCCGCTGGCCGATGACCCGCGCGAGGCGATGCTGGCCGCGGCCGGCGTTGCGGGGCTAGCGGAGCTGCTGGAGGCGGCCGCGGCGCTGGGCATCCGGCGCATCGCCTGCGAATCCGGGCTGCGCGCCGAGGGGCTGCACGGCGCGGCCCTGGCGCCGGGGGTGGAGGTGGCGGGGCTCGTCACCTTCCTCAACGCCGTGGGCGAGGGGCAGATGCTCAGCCTGTAGCGGCGCGGCGCTTCTCCGGCGCCATGATCAGGAAGCCTCCGGCGGCGATGATGGCCGCGCCCAGCAGGGTGATGGCGTCGGGCCAGTCGCTGAACAGCAGGATGCCCGCGAGCCCCGCCCAGATGAGCTGGGTGTAGGAGAGCGGCGCCAGCAGGCTGGCCGGGGCGCGCTGATGCGCCAGCACCAGCAGCCCGTGGCTGAAGGCTCCGAGCAGCCCGATGGCGACCAGCCCCGCCCATTCGATCGGCATGGGCGGGATGTAGACGAAGGGCAGCATGGCGAAGCCGATCAGCGTGCCCAGCAGGCTGGTGTGCAGGATGGTCACGCGCGGATCATCCACCTGCGCAAGCCGCCGGGTGATGATCTGGTAGAAGGCGAACATGATGGCGGTGGCCAGCGGCAGCAGATAGGCCCAGTGCAGCGGCTGGCCGGTCAGGAAGGGCGGCCGCACCGCGATCAGCACGCCCAGGAAGCCCACCGCCACGCCAGCCCAGCGGCGCCATCCCACCCTCTCGCGCAGCAGCAGCGCGGCGAGGGCCACGGTGATGATGGGCGAGGCGAAACCCACGGCTGTCGCGTCCGCCAGAGGGATATGCGCGACCGCGGCGGCGAAGGCGATGGTGCAGCCGGCCAGCAGCGCCGAGCGCAGCGCCTGCAACCCCAGGGCATGGGTGCGCCAGGGCAGGCGTCCGTGCAGCAGCTTCAGCGCAATCACCACCGCCAGCGCGGCGAATGCGAAGCGCGCCCACATGATCTGCGCCGCATGGAAATGCGCCAGCAGCTTGAACAGCGCGTCCATGGCGGTGAACAGCATCAGCGCCGCCAGCTGCAGCGCCATGCCCTGGAAGGGCCGGTCCATGCGGGAGATCACCACCTTGCGCCGGAGAGGCCCGCCCCGGATCGGGGCGGGCGCACATCATCGCCGCGGCATGGGATTTCGGCCAGACCCCGCCGGCAGGATCAGGCGGCGTTCTCGCGCCGGTCCTTCACGCGGACATAGGCGACCGAGGCATGCTCGGGGCAGTAGGGTTTCCCGGTCAGCGCCTCGGCCGTGCAGAAGCGGAAGCCAGGCGTGCCGGGCTCGCCGATCGGCCAGCAGCAGCTGCGCGCGCTGGGCCGGGCGAAGGGGCGCAGCACGGAAGCGGTGCG
>SKWC01000388.1 GCA_007129145.1 Rubritepida sp. | reverse complement strand
TCTCCGACATTCTCGGCGACGAGGATCACCTGGGCGACATGGATTTCAAGGTGGCCGGCACGGAGGCGGGCATCACCAGCCTGCAGATGGACATCAAGATCACCTCCATCACCTTCGAGATCATGCAGACCGCGCTCGAGCAGGCGAAGGACGGTCGCGTCCACATCCTGGGCGAGATGGCCAAGGCGATCAGCGGCGCGCGGACCGAGATGCCCGCCACCGCCCCGCGCATCACCATCATCAACGTGCCCAAGGACAAGATCCGCGACGTGATCGGCACCGGCGGCAAGGTGATCCGCGAGATCGTCGAGCAGACCGGCACCAAGATTGACATCGAGGATGACGGGACGATCAAGATCGCCTCGGCCAGCCCCGAGGCGACCCAGGCCGCGATCGACCGCATCAAGGGCATCACCGCCGAGGCCGAGGTCGGGGCGATCTACACCGGCAAGGTGGTGAAGACCGCCGAATTCGGCGCCTTCGTGAATTTCCTGGGCGCCAAGGACGGGCTGGTGCACATCAGCGAACTGGCCAATGACCGGGTGAACCGCACCACGGACGTGGTCAAGGAAGGCGATGCGGTGAAGGTGAAGGTCATCGGCTTCGATGATCGCGGCAAGGTGAAGCTGTCCATGCGGGTGGTGGACCAGGCCACCGGCGCCGACATCACCGAACAGGTGGGCGAGCGCCGCCCGCGCGAGGGCGGCGAGGGCGAGGATCGGACGCGCCGTGACCGCGGCGATCGTCCCCCGCGGCGCGAGCGCGCCTGATTTCCGCCATGACGGCGGCCGGCCCCCCTTGCATCGGCCGCCGTCATGGTAACCTGATTGTCTTGATCTGCTGCTGGGAATGAGGGCGTCGTGAAGGCCATCAACGCAATCCGCATGGGCGGGGCCGAGGTTTTGCCTCTGGTGGAGGGCGGCAAGGGTGTCGCGGTCAGCAACGGCCTCACCGCCGGGGCGTGGGCCGCAGCGGGCGGCGTGGGCACGTTCAGCGCCGTGAACGCCGACAGCTACGACGCCGAGGGCCGCACCATCCGGCAAATCTACTCCGGCACCACGCGCCGTGACCGCCACGAGGAGTTGGTGGCCTATGGCATCGCCGGCGGCATCGCCCAGGCGCGCGAGGCGCGCGAGGTGGGCGGGCCCAACGCCCGCATCCACGCCAACATTCTGTGGGAGATGGGCGGCGCCGAGCGCGTGATCCGCGGCGTGCTGGAAGGCGCCAAGGGCCTGGTCAACGGCATCACCTGCGGCGCGGGCATGCCCTACAAGCTGGCCGAGATCGCCCGCGACTTCGGCGTATACTACTACCCCATCGTCAGCTCGGCCCGCGCCTTCAGCGCGCTTTGGAAGCGCAGCTACTCGAAGGTCAGCGAGTGGCTGGGCGGCGTCGTCTATGAGGACCCCTGGCTGGCGGGCGGCCACAACGGCCTGTCCAACAGCGAGGACCCCCGCAAGCCCGAAGCCCCCTATGAGCGCGTGCGCAAGCTGCGCGAGCAGATGCGCGCCTTCGGCCTGGACGCCACCCCCATCATCATGGCCGGCGGCGTGTGGTGGCTGGAGGAGTGGGAGGACTGGATCGACAACCCCGAGCTCGGCCCGATCGCCTTCCAGTTCGGCACGCGGCCGCTGCTGACCAAGGAATCGCCCATCAGCGACGCCTGGAAGAAGCGGCTGACAGAACTCAAGCCCGGCGACGTGCTGCTGCAGCCCTTCTCGCCCACCGGCTTCTATTCCAGCGCCGTGCGCAACGACTTCCTGGCCGAGCTGGAAGCCCGAAACGAGCGCCAGGTGGCCTACACCATGGAGCCCGTGGGCGAGCACACCGCCGAATTCGGCGTGGGCCCGCGCAAGCGCCTGGTCTGGCTGACCCCCGGCGACCGCGAGCGCGCGGAGTCCTGGACGACGTCGGGCTTCACCGAGGCGATGCGCACCCCGGATTCCACCCTCATCTTCGTGTCGCCCGAGAAGTCGCGCGAGATCGTGGCGGATCAGGTGGCATGCATGGGCTGCCTCAGCCATTGCCGCTTCAGCAACTGGACGCAGCACGAGCCGGACTACAGCTCCGGCAAGAAGGCCGACCCGCGCAGCTTCTGCATCCAGAAGACCCTGCAGGACATCGCCCATGACGGCAGCCTGGAGGACAATCTCATGTTCGCCGGGCACAACGCCTACCGCTTCGGCAGCGATCCCTTCTACTCCAACGGCTTCATCCCGAACGTCCGCCAGCTGGTGGAACGCATCCTGACGGGACGTTGATCCCGCGCAAGGATCGCGGACGCCCCGTTCATTAAGCTTCGCGCATGTTTCGCGAAGGGAGTGGGTGCGATGTTCGAGGTGAATATGGGCAGCCTGGACAGGCTGCTGCGGATCATCCTGGGTGCCGCGCTGATCGGCGCCACACTGGCGGGGCTGATCGGCGTCTGGGGTTGGATCGGCGTCGTGCCGCTGGCGACCGGCCTCACCGCGCGTTGCCCGGCCTACGGCATGCTGGGCGTGCGGACTTGCGGCACCGCAAACAGGACATGACGCGCGTGGGGTTTGCCCGTAAACTGAAATGATGGACGTGAACACGAGTCCCGGCGCCGCGTCGCTGGCTGCTTCGGCGATGCTGCCTCCTGAGATGGAGGCACGCGCGGGAGAGGCCGCGCAGCTGCTCAGGCTGCTCGCCAATGAGCGTCGTCTGCTGCTCCTGTGTCACCTGATGACCGAGGGCGAGGTGACGGTGGGCCGGCTGGCCGAGATGGTGGGGCTGTCGCAGCCCGCCATCTCGCAGCATCTGGCGAAGCTGCGCGCCGACGGGCTGGTGGCCACGCGCCGCGCCGCCACCACCATTCATTACCGCGTGGCCGACCCGCGGGTGGGCCAGATCATCCTGACCCTGCGCGACATCTTCTGCCCGCCCCCCCCGCTGCGCTGAGGCTACACCATCCGCAGCAGCGTGCCGTCGCGCCGGATCGCCTGGTGATAGATGGCGCCGCCGATATGCGCGGCCAGCAGCAATCCGATCGTCCAGCCCAGCCAGCGGTGGAACGACAGCAGCCACTCCGCCAGCGGCGTGTTCGCCTCCATGAAGCGCGGCAGGTCGATGAAGCCCAGGAAGGCGGTCTCGCCCTGCATCGGGAAGCCGAAGGCGTTGGTGGCGAAGAAGCCCAGCAGCGGCTGTATGATCAGCGCAGCATAGAGGGCGTGGTGCACGCCATCGGCCGCCTTGCGCATCAGCGGCGGGATCTCCGGATGCGGCGGCGGCGGGTGGCGAAGCCGCCAGGCCAGCCGCGCCAGCGCCACCGCGAAGATCAGCAGCCCCGCGCTTTCGTGGATGGCGTAGAAGGCCATCTTGTCCTGGTCGCGGATGTGGCTGATCACGAAGCCCGTGGGCAGGGCCACGGCGATGAGCGCCGCGGTGATCCAATGGAACCATTTGGCGGTGGATGTGTAGCCCATGCGCGCCTCCTGTGCTGACAGCATGCCATGCTGATGATGGTGGCGCACGCGGATTGGTCCATGCATCCGGCAAAACGCTGGGCGGTGCTGGCGCGGCGCGGGGTGGACGGCTGGCGGATGGAGGCGCCGCGCCCGGTGGGCGACCCTGCGCAACTCGCGCGGGAGCTGCTGGCGCCAGGTGAGCCGGCAGCCCTCGGCCTCGATGTGCCGCTCGGCCTGCCGCGCGGCTTCGCTCGGCACCGCGCGGAGGCGGATTTCCCCGCCTTCCTGGCGGCCCGCATGGCGGATGCGCGCTTCTTCACGGTCCATGACGACCTTGCGGAGGTTACGCCGCAGGCCCCCTTCTATCCGCGCCGGCCGGTGAAGGGGGTTTCGCGCGCCGCCCATGCGGCCGCGCTGGGCCTCGCGGGCCCGGCTGCGCTGAACCGCTGGTGCGATGCCGCCACGGCGCTGCGCCCGGCCGGCGCGCCGGTGTTCTGGACGCTGGGGGCGAATCAGTCGGGC
>SKWC01000362.1 GCA_007129145.1 Rubritepida sp. | reverse complement strand
TCGAGGAAGGCCAGCGCGTCGCCGCCGGGGACATGCTGATGGAGCTGGACAGCGCGGCGCTGGCGGCCGAGCTGGACCAGGCGCGCGCGGCCTTCGACAACGCCCAGAGCCAGCTGCAGCGCGCCCGCGCCCTGCCCGCCGGCCAAGCGGTCACGCGCGCCCGCGTGGATGAGTTGGAGACCCTGGCGCGCGGGGCCGAGGCGCGCGTACGCCAGATCCAGGCCCGGCTGGAGGAGCTGCGCCTGACCGCCCCCTTCGACGGCCGCGTGGGGCTGCGCCAGGTCAGCGCGGGCGCCCTGATCCAGCCCGGCACGCCGGTGACCAGCCTGGACGACATCCGCCGCGTGCGGGTGGAGTTCTCGGTCCCCGAGGTGCATGTGGCCCGCATCGGCCCCGGCAGCCCGGTGCGCGCCCGCAGCGCCGCCCATGGCCAGCGCCGCTTCGAGGGCCAGGTGCTGGTGATGGACACGCGCATCGACACGGCCACCCGCACCATCCGCGTCATCGCCGAATTCGACAACGCCGAGGAGGCGCTGCGCCCGGGCATGTTCCTGACCGTCGAGCTCACGCTCGAGACCCGCCCGCAGGCGCTGCTGGTGCCCGAGGAGGCGCTGGATGCCCTGGGCGAGCGCAGCTACGTCTTCGCCATCCGCGACGGCCGCGCGCGCCGCGTGCAGGTCACGCTGGGCCTGCGCCTTGATGGCGAGGTCGAGGTGCTGGACGGCGTCACGGCGGGTGAGCAGGTGGTGGTGCGCGGGTTGCAGCGTGTCCGCCCCGACGTGCCGGTGCGCGTCATCGAAACCATCGCCCGTCCAACCAGCTGAGGCTGCCGCCGCATGGTGATCTCCGAGATCTCGATCAAGCGCCCGGTCTTCGCCACCGTCATCAGCCTGCTGCTGCTGGTGCTGGGCGCGGCCTCGCTCATGCAGCTGCCGGTGCGCGAGCTGCCGAACATCGACCCGCCCATCATCCAGATCACCACCACCTATCCCGGCGCCTCGGCCGCGGTGGTGGACACCCAGATCACCGAGGTGATCGAGGCCGCGGTGGCGGGCATCGAGGGCATCCGCATCATCACCTCCAACTCGCGCGATGGGCGCAGCGCGGTCACGCTGGAGTTCAACCTGGGCCGCGACGTGGACGCGGCGGCGAATGACGTGCGCGACCGCGTGGCCCGCGCCGCCGGCCGCCTGCCCACCACCGCCCAGACGCCGATCGTGCGCAAGCAGGACGGCGACGCGCGGCCCATCATGTGGGTGGCGCTCTCCTCCGATGGGCGCAGCGCGATGGAGATGACCGACATCGCGCGGCAGTTCTTCGTGGACCGCCTGGCCATCGTGGATGGCGTGGCGCAGGTGAACATCGGGGGCGAGCGGCGCTTCTCCATGCGCATCTGGCTCGACCGGCAGGCGATGGCCGCGCGCGGCCTGACCGTGCAGGACATCGAGGACGCGATCCGCCGCGAGAATGTGGAGCTGCCCGGCGGGCGGCTGGAATCCACCCTGCGCGAGCTGACCGTGCGCACCGACACCCGCATGAACACCCCCGAGGAGTTCCGCGCGCTGGTCGTGGCGCGCGGCAGTGGCGCGCAGGTGCTGCTGGGCGACGTGGCGCAGGTCGAGATCGCCCCGGAGGAGTTGCGCGGCGGCTTCCGCCTCGAGGGCAGGGCGGCGGTAGGCCTCGCCATCCTGCGGCAATCCACCGCCAACACCCTGGCGGTGGCGGATGGGGTGCGCGCCGAACTCGAGCGTATCCGCCCGAACCTTCCGGACGGGGTGAACGTCGTCATCGGCTACGACGAGAGCCTGTTCATCAGCGAATCCATCAAGGAGGTGCGCAACGCGCTCCTCATCGCCCTCAGCCTCGTGGTGGCGGTGATCTTCTTCTTCCTGCGCAGCTTCCGCGCCACCATGATCCCGGCGGTGACCATCCCGGTCGCCATCATCGCCTCCTTCACGGCGCTGGCGGCGCTCGGCTTCTCGGTGAACATCCTCACGCTGCTCGGCCTGGTGCTGGCCATCGGCCTCGTGGTGGATGACGCCATCGTGATGCTGGAGAACATCCACCGCCGCATCGAGGAGGGCGAGGCGCCGCTGCTGGCGGCGCTGCGCGGCTCGCGGGAGATCGCCTTCGCCATCGTCGCCACCACCGCGGTGCTGGTGGCGGTGTTCGTCCCGCTGTCCTTCATGTCGGGCAATGTGGGGCGGCTGTTCACCGAATTCGGCTTGGCGCTGGCGGCCGCGGTGGTGTTCTCGAGCTTCATCGCACTCACGCTCACGCCCATGCTGTGCAGCAAGCTGCTGAAGCCCAACGCCTCTGAAGGGCGCTTCGTGCGCATGACCGAACCGCTGTTCCAGGGCATGACCCGCGGCTTCGGCGTGCTGCTGGGTGCTGCGCTGCGCGCGCCGATCCTGACGCTCGGCCTCGCACTCGGCATGTCGGGCTTCGCGGTGCTGCTGTTCAACGCCCTGCCGACCGAATTCACCCCCACCGAGGACCGCGGCGTGGTCATCGTGCCGCTGAGCGGTCCCGAGGGTGCGACCCAGGCCTATATGGTCGAGCATCTCGAACAGGCCGAGGCCATGGCGCAGCGCTACATCGCCTCGGGCGAGGCGGCCTCGGTCTTCGCGAGTCTGGGCGGCTTCCAGCCGCCGCCGCAGGGCAATGTGGCGAACATGTTCCTCCGCCTCGCGCCCTGGAGCCAGCGCGAGCGCAACTCCCAGGCCATCGCGGCCGAGCTGTTCCCACAGATCGCCGCCATGCCCGGGGTGCGCGGCTTCACCCTGGTGCCGCCCTCGCTCGGCCAGTCGGGCTTCCAGGCGCCGGTGCAGTTCGTGATTGGCGGGCCCGACTACGAGACGTTGGTGGAGTGGCGCGACGCCTTCCTCGCGCGGGTGCGGGAGAATCCGCGGCTGCTGAACGTCAACACCAATTTCCGCGAGACCAAGCCCGAGCTGCGCGTGGAGATCGACCGCCGCCGCGCGGCCGAGCTGGGCGTGTCCGTGCAGGCGGTCGGCCGCACCATCGAGACCATGCTGGGCTCGCGCGAGGTGGGCACCTACCTGGAGCGCGGGCAGGAATACCGGGTGCTGATGCAGGCGCGGGAGGGCGACCGCGGCACGCCGTCCGACCTGCAGAACATCTTCGTGCGCGGCACCGGCGGGCTGATCCCGCTGTCCAATGTGGTGACGCTGAGCGAGCGCGCCCGCGCCCAGGCGCTGGCCCGCGCCGACCGGGTGCGCGCCATCACCATCAGCGCCGCGCTGGCACCCGGCTACACGCTGGGCGAGGCGCTGGACTACATGGACCGCATCGCCGCGGAGGTTTTGCCCGGCGAGGCGCGCATCTCCTACCGTGGCCAGTCGCTGGAGTTCCGCAGCACCGCCTCGGCGCTGGTGGTCACCTTCATCCTGGCGCTGGTCGTCGTCTATCTGGTGCTGGCCGCGCAGTTCGAGAGCTTCATCCACCCCTTCATCATCCTGCTCTCCACGCCGCTGGCCATGACGGGCGGGCTGCTGGCGCTGCATCTGACGGGGCAGACGCTGAACATCTTCAGCCAGATCGGCATGATCCTGCTGATCGGGCTGATGGCGAAGAACGGCATCCTGGTGGTGGAGTTCGCCAACCAGCTGCGCGACCGCGGGCTGTCGGTGTTCGATGCCGCGCTGCAGGCGGGGGTGGTGCGGCTGCGCCCCATCCTCATGACCTCCATCGCCACCGTCGTCGGCGCGGTGCCGCTGGCCATGGCGACCGGCGCCGGCGCCGAAAGCCGCATGGCGCTGGGCGCGGTGATCGTGGGGGGCATGTCGCTGGCCACGCTGGTGACGCTGAGCGAACGCGCCCGCGCCCAGGCGCTGGCCCGCGCCGACCGGGTGCGCGCCATCACCATCAGCGCCGCGCTGGCACCCGGCTACACGCTGGGCGAGGCGCTGGACTACATGGACCGCATCGCCGC
>SKWC01000115.1 GCA_007129145.1 Rubritepida sp. | reverse complement strand
CGCGGCCGTGGTCGAGCATGAATGCGCGGTGGGTGCGGCGGCGCATGTGGCGCCGGGCGCGGTGATGACCGGCGGCGCGGCGCTGGATGAGGGCGCGCTGCTGGGCGCGGGGGCGGTGCTGCTGCCCGGAAGGCGCGTGGGCGCCTGGGCGGTGGCCGGGGCGGGCACCGTGATCCGCCGCGACCTGCCAGCCGGCGCGGTGCTGCGCGCCGGCGAATGAACGCCAGCTCAGCCGCGCAGGTGGCAGGACACCATGTGGCCCGGCGTCGCCTCGTGCAGCTCCGGCACCTTCACGTCGCACACGCCCTTCTCCGCGATCGGGCAGCGCGTGTGGAAATGGCAGCCGGGCGGCGGGTGCAGCGGGTTGGGCACATCGCCCTGCAGCCGGATGCGTTCGCGCCGCACCGTCGGGTCGGGGATGGGCACGGCCGAGAGCAGCGCCTCGGTGTAGGGGTGCAGCGGGTTGGTGTAGAGGTCGCGCGCCGAGGCGATCTCCACGATCCGGCCCAGATACATCACCGCCACCCGATCGGAGGTGTGCTCCACCACGCTGAGGTCATGGGCGATGAACAGGTAGGTGAGGCCGAATTTCTCCTGCAGGTCCTCCAGCAGGTTCACCACCTGCGCCTGGATCGAGACATCCAGCGCCGAGACGGGTTCGTCGCACACCACCAGCTTGGGCGAGACGGCCAGCGCGCGCGCGATGCCGATGCGCTGGCGCTGCCCGCCCGAGAATTCATGCGGGAAGCGGCGCATGTGGTCGGCGTTCAGCCCCACCGTCTCCAGCAGCTCGGCCACGCGGGCCTCGCGCTCGGCGCGGGTCTTGGCGAGGCCGTGGATGATCAGCGCCTCACCGATGATGGCGCCCACCGTCATGCGCGGGTTCAGGCTGGCGAAGGGGTCCTGGAAGATGATCTGCATGTCGCGGCGCAGCGAACCCAGCTGCTCGTTGGACAGGCCCGTGACCTCCTTGCCGTCGAACCAGATCTCGCCCGAGGTCGGCTCGATCAGGCGCAGGATCAGCCGGCCGGTGGTGGATTTTCCGCAGCCCGATTCGCCCACCAGCCCCAGCGTCTCGCCGGGCTTGAGGTCGAAGCTGACGTCGCTGACCGCATGCACATGGTCCACCGTGCGGCGCAGGATGCCGCCCTTCACCGGAAAGCGCTTCACCAGATTCTTCACGCGGAGCAGGGACTCGGTCATGCGTGCGGGGCTCCGCGGTCGGGGAACTCGTCCAGGATGCAGGCGGTCTTGTGGCCCGGCACCACCTCGCGCAGCGGCGGCTCGGCCTCGCGGCAGGCGTCCATCGCGTAGCGGCAGCGCGCGGCGAAACGGCAGCCAATGGGCGGGTTGAGCAGCGAGGGCACCGAACCCGGGATGGCCTCCAGCCGCGTGTGGGTGGTGGCGGCCAGGTCGATGCGCGGGATCGAGCGGATCAGCCCCTGGGTGTAGGGGTGGCGCGGATTGGCGAAGAGGGCGTGCACGGGCGCCTCCTCGACCACCTTGCCGGCATACATCACCACAACGCGCTGCGCCGTCTCGGCCACCACGCCCATGGCATGGGTGATCAGCAGCACCGCCATTCCCAGGCGCTCCTTCATCTCGTTCAGCAGGTCGAGAATCTGGGCCTGGATGGTGACGTCGAGCGCGGTGGTGGGCTCATCCGCGATCAGCAGCTTCGGGTTGCAGGACAGCGCCATGGCGATCATCACGCGCTGGCGCATGCCGCCCGAGAACTGGTGCGGGTAGTCGTGCACGCGGCGCTCGGGGCTTGGGATGTTGACCAGGCGCAGCATGTCGGCCGCGCGCTCCATCGCCGCGCGCTTCGACAGCCCCTCGTGCTGGCGCACCGTCTCGGCGATCTGGAAACCCACCGTATAGACCGGGTTCAGCGAGGTCATCGGCTCCTGGAAGACGATGCCGATCTGCTTGGAGCGGATGTTGCGCATCTCCGCCGGGCCGAGCGGCACCAGGTCGCGCCCCTCGAAGTTGATGCTGCCGGCCACGATCTGGCCGGGCGGCATGGCGATCAGCTTCATCACCGTCATGGCGGTGACGGTCTTGCCACAGCCGGACTCGCCCACGACCGAGACGGTCTCGCCCCGGTGGATGTCGAGGTCCACGCCATCCACCGCGCGCACCATCCCGTCATCGGTACGGAAATGAACCTTGAGGCCGCTGATCTCCAGCAGGGGGGCGTCGCTCATTTCACGCGCCTCGGGTCGAGGGCGTCGCGCAGGCCGTCGCCGACGAAGTTGATGGACAGCACGGTGAGGAAGATCGCGAGCCCTGGGAAGATCGCCCAATGCGGCGCGAAATCGAGATTGTCCTTGGCATCGAACAGCAGGCGCCCCCAGGTCGGGATGTCGGGCGGGAAACCGAGCCCGAGGAAGGAGAGGGTGGATTCCGCGATGATGGCGGCCGCGACGTCGATGGTGGCTGCCACGATCACGGGCCCGAGCGCATTGGGCAGGATGTGGCGCACCACGATGCGCGGGCGCGAGGCGCCGAGAGCGCGCGCGGCCTCGACGAACTCCTTCTCGCGCAGGGAGAAGAACTGCGCGCGCACAAGCCGCGCCACCGGCATCCAGCGGAAGCCGCCGATCACGCCCACGATCAGGATGAACACGCCGAGTTCGGGCCCCACCACGCCGGTCAGCGCGTCGCGGAACAGGTAGATGATGAGCAGCAGCAGCGGGAGTTCGGGCAGCGAGAGGAACAGGTCGGTCAGCCACATCAGCGCAGCGTCCACCTTGCCGCCCGCCATGCCCGCGACCGCGCCGACCAGCACGCCCACCGAGACGGCCACCAGCATCGCCGCGAAGCCCACCGCGAGCGAGATACGCCCGCCATAGAGCACGCGCGCCAGGATGTCCTGGCCCAGGTCGTCCGTGCCGAGCGGGTGATCCCAGGAGGGGCCCTCCAGCCGGCGGGTGAAGTCGATATCGTCGATGGGCACCGTCCAGATGAACGGGCCGACCAGAACGGCGAGGATCAGCAGCGCCAGGATGACGGCGCAGACCACGGCAAGGCGGTGCTTGCGGAAGCGCCGCCAGGCCTCCTTCCAGGGCCCCACATGCGGGCGTGCCGCCTGCCCGGCGGCGGGCGCCGCCGGGTTAGCGGTAGCTGATGCGAGGGTCGAGCCAGCCATACAGGATGTCCGCGATCAGGTTGAAGGTGATGACGAGGATGGCGAAGACGAAGGTGACCGCCATGATCACCGGCGTGTCATTCGCCAGGATCGAGCTGATGAGAAGCGAGCCGATGCCGGGGATGCGGAAGATCTGCTCGGTGACGATGGCCCCGCCGAAGACGATGGGCATCTGCAGCGCCACCAGCGTCACCACCGGGATCAGCGCGTTGCGCACGATGTGCCGGCGGATCACCCGGCCCTCGGGCAGGCCCTTGGAGCGGGCAGTCGTCACATGGTCCAGGCGGATCACGTCCAGCACCGCCGAGCGGACGAAGCGCGTCCAGGCCGCGCCCTGGAACAGGCCCAGCACCATCACCGGCATGATGGACTGGCGCAGGTGCTCCCACCACCATCGCCAGCCGGTCGCGTCGATGTTGGCGCGGTAGATGAAGGGCAGCCAGTCCAGCCAGATCGAGAACAGCAGGATGAACAGCAGCCCGGTGAAGAAGGTGGGCAGGGAGAAGCCGACGAAGGCGAGCGTGTTCGCGATCTGGTCGAAGATCGAATAGGGCCGGGTCGCGGCATAGATGCCAACCGGCAGCGCGATGCACAGCGCCAGGATCTGCGAGGCGCCGATGACCACCAGCGTCGTCGGCAGGCGCTGCAGGATGAGGTCGCCCACCGGCGCGCGGCTGACGAAGGAATACCCCCACTCCCCGCGCAGCATGGCGAAGAGCCAGGCGAAGTAGCGTTGGTGGATGGGGTCATCGAGGCCGAGGCTGGCGCGCAGGTTGGCGCGCACATCGGGCGGGATGGCCGGGTTGGTGGCCAGCTCCTCGAAGGGGTCACCCGGCGCCAGCGCCAGGATGGTGAACAGGATCACGCTGATCCCGAGCAGGCTCGGGATCGCGATCATGAGGCGGCGGATGAGGTATTGCGTCACGCGCGCGGCCTCGCGTGACGGAAAGCGGAGGGATGCGGCATCAGGAGACCCGGTACCAGTCGCGCAGCAGCCAGAGCGTGTTGTCCCAGCCGGTGAGCACGTTGCGGAGGTTGTTGGCGCTGCCGTTCACGGAGCGCATGTTCATCAGCGGCAGCACATGATGGCTGTTCACCACGAGGTCGTTCATGCGGATGAAAAGCGCTGCCCGCGCCACCGGGTCAAGCTCGGCTTCCGATTCGCGAAACAACCGGTCGTATTCCTCGTTGCGCCAGCGCGTGATGTTGCGGCCCTGCCAGGAGTTCTCCCGCGTCGCCAGCTCCCAGGAGGTGAACTGGTTCATGAACAGCTGCGGGTCCGCCTGCGGCATCGTCGTGTTGTACATCTGCATGTCGGCATAGAATTTCGTGTAGGTGTCCGGATTGCCGACATCAGAGGAAAAGAACACCGAGGCCGTGACGGTCTTGAGTTCCACCTCGATACCCGCGCGCTGGCAGGCCTGGCGGATGATCTGCTGCACGCGTTGGCGCGGCGCGCTGACCGAGGTCTGGAACAGGAAGCGCAGGCGCACCCCGTCCTTGGCGCGAATACCGTCTCGCCCACGCGCCCAGCCGGCGGCGTCGAGGATGGCGTTGGCGCGCTCGACGTTGAATTCGCGCGTGATGTTGCCCGAGCGGAAGCGCGGCGGGTTGTTCAGGAAGTTGGGCGTGGCCTCGCCGCCGCGGCCATAGATGAAGCGCTGGATGGAGTCGCGGTCCACCAGATACCCCATCGCCTCGCGCACCGCGGGGTCGCGGAACGCCGGATGCTGCGTCGAATGGTGCGAGCGCTCGCCATCCACCTCCGTGCCGGGGTCGGTGCTGTTGAGCTGGATGTGCTCGATGCCGCCCGTGGGCTGGAAATCCACCCTGCCGCGGCCAGCGGCTTCGAGACGGCGCAGCGTCTCGTCATCCACCCGCAGGCTCCAGCCGTAGTCCACGTCGCCGGTCTGCAGCACGGCGCGGGCCGAGGAAACCGCATCGCCGCCGCCCTTTATCTCCAGCGTGTCGAAGAAGGGGCGGCCTTCCAGGTGGTAGTTCGGGTTGCGCTCGGCCTGCAGCAGGTCGCCGGGGGTGAAGCCGACGAAGCGGTAGGCGCTGGTGCCCACCGGGCGCAGGTTGGCCGGCGCATCGCGCGAGGCGGCGCCGACGTAGTCCCCGAAGATGTGCTTCGGGATCATCATCCCCCGCGTCGCAACAAAGGCGTCCGCCCAGAAGGGCGTGGGGCGCTCGAACTCCACCCGAACCGTGTGGTCGTCGAGCTTGCGCACATGCACGTCGCGATAGCTGCCGGCGGTGACCGCCGCGGTGGCCGGGTTGCGGCCGTATTCCCAGTTGAACACCACGTCATCGGCCGTGAAGTCCTGGCCGTCATGCCACTTCACGCCGCGCTTCAGCCGCCAGGTGACCGAGCGCCCATCGGCCGCGAGCCCGCCATTGTCCAGCGAGGGGATTTCGGCCGCCAGGATGGGATGCAGCGTCCCATCCGCCGCCCAGCCGGCCAGCGGCTCGTAGAAGACGCGCGCCGCTTCCTGATTCGTCGTGCCCACCGCGAAATGCGGGTTCAGCAGCGTCTGCGCCTGCCAGTAGAGCATGCGCAGATGCCCGCCCCCGCCTGGGGTGCTGTGCGGGTATTCGGGGATGCCCTGCGCCTGGGCGCTGCCCGCACCACTGACCGCAAGGATCTGAGTGGCCATCGGCGCGGTGATGCCCAGCGCCGCCATGCGCCGCACGAAGGCGCGCCGCGACATGTCGCCGCGCTTCACCCGCCCGATCAGCCCGCGAAGATCATCGGCGTGCATTGCCCACTTCCTTCCTGGGCGCCCTGCGGGCGCGTTGAGCCTCAAGGCGGCGTCGGTCCAAGACAAAGGAATGCAAGGGACGGGCCAAGGGGCGGGCAATCAGCCCGCCCCGCCCAGGATCAGCTCCGGCGGTGCCAGTCGCTGAGCATCCAGTGGGTGTTGTCCCAACCGGACAGCACATGCGCGAGGTTGTTCACACTGCCGCTGACCGTGTTGCGGTTCAGCAGCGGGATGATGTGCCCGCCGCGGATCACCAGGTCGTTCATCCGGATGAACAGCGCCGCCCGCGCGACGGGGTCCATCTCCGCCTCGGCGGCGCGGAAGGCCTGGTCGTATTCCTCGCTGCGCCAGCGGGTGATGTTGCGGCCCTGCCAGGAGTTCTCCCGCTTCGCCACTTCCCAGGAGGTGAACTGGTTCATGAACAGCTGCGGGTCCGCCTGCGGCATCGTCGTGTTGTACATCTGCATGTCAGCGTAGAACTTCGTGTAGGTGTCCGGATTGCCGACATCCGAGGAGAAGAACACCGAGGCCGTCACCGCCTTCAGCTCAAGCTCGATGCCCGCGCGCTGGCAGGCCTGGCGGATGATCTGCTGCACGCGCTGGCGCGGCGCATTCACCGAGGTCTGGAACAGGAAGCGCAGCCGCACCCCGTCCTTCTGCCGGATCCCGCCCTGGCCGCGTGTCCAGCCGGCCGCGTCCAGCATCTGGTTCGCGCGGTCGATGTTGAACTCGTAGCTCAGATTGTCCGAGCGGAAGCGCGGCGGGTTGTTCAGGAAGTTGGGCGTCGCCACGCCGCCCCGGCCGTAGATGAAGCGCTGGATGGAGTCGCGGTCCACCAGCAGGGCCATCGCCTCGCGCACGGCCCCGTCGCGGAAGGCGGGGTGCTGCGTCGAATGGTGCGCACGCTCGCCATCCACCTCGGTGTTGGGGTCGGTGCTGTTGAGCTGGATGTGCTCGATCGCGCCGCTGGCGACGATGTTCACGCGCCCGCGTCCGGCCGATTCGAGGCGCAGCAGGATCTCGTCCTCGACCTGGAGGTTCCAGGCATAGTCGAAATCAGCGGTCTGCAGCACGGCGCGCGCCGCCGAGACGGCATCGCCCCCGCCCTTGACCTCCAGCGTGTCGAAGAAGGGCCGGCCGGGCATGTGGTAGTTCGGGTTGCGTTCGGCGCGCAGCGTATCGCCGGGGGTGAAGCTGACGAAGCGGTAGGCGCTGGTGCCCACCGGGCGCAGGTTGGCCGGCGCGTCGCGCGAATTGGCGCCGACGAAATCCTGGAAGAGGTGCTTGGGGATCATCATCCCGCGCGTGGCGACGAAGGCATCCGCCCAGAACGGCGTCGGCTGCTCGAACTCCACCCGCACCGTGTAGTCGTCCACCTTCACTGCGTTGACCTGGCGATAGCTGCCGCTGGTCACCGCCGCGGTGGCCGGGTTGCGGCCGTATTCCCAGTTGAAGATGACGTCATCGGCGGTGAAGTCCTGGCCGTCGTGCCACTTCACGCCGCGCTTCAGCTTCCAGGTGACCGAGCGGCCATCCTCGGCCAGGCCGCCATTCTCGATGGAAGGGATCTCGGCCGCCAGGATGGGGTAGAGCGTGCCATCCTCCGCCCAGCCGGCCAGCGGCTCGTAGAAGACGCGGGCCGCCTCCTGGTTCGTCGTGCCGACCGCGAAATGCGGGTTCAGCAGCGTCGCCGCCTGCCAGTAGAGGATCTTCAGCTCGCCGCCGCCGCCGGGCGTGGTGAAAGGATAGGCCGGCACGCTCTGCGCCTGGGCCGAGGCCGCGCCCGCGACCGCCAGGATCTGGGTCGCCATCGGGGCGGTGATACCCACCGCGGCCATGCGCCGAACGAAGGCGCGGCGAGACATGTCGCCCCGCTTCACGCGCCCGATCATCTGGCGCAGATCATCTTCCCGCATCTTCTCTCTCTCCCTCGAACCTCGGCGCGCCGGCCTGTCGCGCGGCGTCGCCTGTCCCTGTTGCAGTCATGAGGCTAACGCACGGCTCGCATGCGGCGCATCTGTTTTCTGGCGGCGTAGATGCGGCTTCAGCCCTGGGTTCCGCCCAGTTCATGCGCGACGATGCCCGCCCAATAGGCAATGCCCAGCGGGATCATCGCGTCGTTGAAGTCGAAATGCGGCGTGTGCAGGTTGGCCGAGGTACCGTCCGACCCGTTGCCGCCGCCCAGGAACATGAAGGCGCCCGGGCGCTTCTCCAGCATCAGCGAGAAATCCTCGGCCCCCGTCACCAGCGGCGGATTCGGGTCCACCGCCGCATCGCCCACCAGCCCCGCGGCCACCACCTTGGCGACCTCGGTCTGCTCGGGGTGGTTCACGGTGGCGGGCACGCCGCGGCGGTACTCGACCTCGGCCCGGCAGCCGTAGGCGGCGGCCATCCCATGCGCGAGCTCGCCGATGCGCCGCTCGATCAGGTCACGCACCGCCGGCGTGTAGCTGCGCGCCGTGCCCGCGATGGCCAGTTCCGCGGGCATCACATTGGCCGAGATCGCCGAGCCGCCATTGATCGCGCCCACGCTCAGCACCGCCGTGTCGGTGGCCGCGACATTGCGGCTGACGATGGTCTGCAACGCGAGGACGAAATGCGCCTGCACCACGGTGATGTCGGTGGCCAGGTGCGGGGTCGAGCCGCCATGGCCGCCGGTGCCGATGAACTTGACATAGAAGCGGTCGGCCGCGGCAAGCGCAGGGCCGGGGCGGATGGCGAAGCGGCCGAAGGGAATCGTGGGCTTGTTGTGCAGCCCGTAGATCGCATCGCAGGGGAAGCGCTCGAACAGCCCGTCCTCGAGCATGGCGCGCGCGCCCCCGCGGCCTTCCTCGGCCGGCTGGAAGATCAGGTGCACCGTGCCGGCGAAGTCCCGGTTCTCGGACAGCCAGCGCGCGGCACCCAGCAGCATGGTGGTGTGCCCGTCATGGCCGCAGGCGTGCATCAGCCCCTCATGCCTGGAGGAATAGGGCTTGCCGGTCTGCTCGGTGATCTGCAGCGCGTCCATGTCGGCGCGCAGGCCGATCACGCGCTGGCCGGGCCGCTTGCCGGTGATGGTCCCCACCACGCCGAGCTTGCCCACGCCCTCGGTGACCTCGACACCCCATTCGCGCAGCTTTTCGGCCACCAGGGCGGAGGTGCGCACCTCCTCCATCCCGAGTTCGGGATGGGCGTGGATGTCCTGGCGGATGGCGGCCAGCTCGGCCTGCCAGGGCTGCACGGCGTCAATGACGGAACGGTCCATGGGGATGCCTCTCCTCGGCGATTGCATGCAGCATGATCCGCCCGCGCCGGTTTGGCGAGGCCGTCCCGCGCCTCTCAGCGCCGCGCCAGCAGGCTCCCGCCCGGCCCCTCGATCACCAGCGCGCCATCCTCGGTGAAGCGATGCGCCACGCGGCCCGCCAGTATGTCGAACAGCGCGCGCTCCTGCGCCATCTCGGCATCGCCGCAGGCCATCATCGTCGAGGCGAGGGGGCTGAGGCGCAGCGTCCCGTCGAGCATGGACCACTCGCCGCGATAGGTGTTGCAGGGCCCCTGCCCGCCCACCGCACCGCCCTCGGGGCCGTCGCCCTCGAAGCGCAGCGTGACCGGGCGGTGGCCCTGGGCCTCCATGTCGCCGATGCGCTCGATGGTCCAGGGATCGCCGGTCAGCCGCGCCTCGGGGGTGCTGCCGCAGCCCGCCAGCGTGGCGTCGGGCGTCACGACCCGGACGTGCTCGGCGAAGGTCATGTCGGCCATGGTGTCGGCGCAGGGGCCGGGGCGGAACTCGACGCGCAATGCGGGCTCGCCGGGCGGGGATTCGCGCAGCCGCAGCCCCTCCTGCGCCCGCGCGGGGCCGAGGCGGGCCGCCATCTCCTGCCCCTCGAAGCCCAGTCGCAGCCGCGCCGCATCGCCCGCGATGTCCAGGACCCAGGAGGGTTCGTGGCCCTGCGCGCGGTAGCGCGGCACTGGCGGGCCATCGAGCCGCTCGCATTCGGGAAACTGCGTCCCGCCCAGGCCGAGCAGCGCATTCCCGCCGCGCTCATGGAAGCTCCAGGGCGCGCCCGGGCCCTCGCCCTCATACCGCGCGCCGGAGGCGGCGGGCACCTGGCGCAGCGATATCTCCTCGCCGCGCCGCAGCAGGGTGATGCCGCCGGCTGCGGGGGTCGCGACCACATGCTCGGCGCCGCAGGCGAAATGCGCCGCCTCCGCCACCTGGCGGCGCAGCGTGATGACGCCGAGCGACAGTTCCGCCTGGCCGGGCGGCATGGTCACGGCGCGGATGCCGGTCCAGGCCGCGCCATCGGGGAAGCGCAGCGCGGCGCGCAGCTCGCCACTGGTCTCGGCGGCCGGGGCCGGCGCATCGAGGCGCATGCCGATGGGCGGCTGGTGGCCTTCCGTGGGCCGCGCGAGCCGGGCCACCTCGCGCCCCTCGACCACCAGCACCACCTCGGCGGTCGAGCCGGGCGGCAGGGCGATGCGCTCGCGATAGGCCAGCTCCATGGTCAGCGCGACCATGGGCGCGGGCTGCCCCAAGGCGGGCTGCCCCACGGCGGGAAGGGCCAGGAACAAGGGGCCCAGGGCGAACAGCCAGCGCTGGCGTTGCATGGCGGCCTCCTTCAGTGCTTGCGCATGCAGGCTACAGGAAATCGGGCCTCGGCAAAGCCTGATAGGCGTCGCGCAGCGCATTGGACCAGCCATCGCGGATGGTGCGGTAGTAGGGATCATCCTCGGTGACGCGGCGGCGCAGGCACAGCCGCATCTCGCCCGCGCGGATCACCGCGAGGTCGAGCGGCAGCCCGACCGACAGGTTCGAGCGGATGGTGCTGTCCATGGAGATCAGCGTCAGCGCCACCCCCTCGACCAGGGAGGTGTCGGGCGTCAGCACCCGGTCCAGGATGGGCTTGCCGTATTTGTGCTCGCCGATCTGCAGGAAGGGGGTGTCCTCGGTGGCCTCGATGAAGTTGCCCGCGCTGTAGATCAGGAACAGCCGCGGCGCGCTGCCCGCGATCTGCCCGCCCAGCAGGATGGAGCTGTCGAAGCCCAGCCCCTGCGCGGCCAGCGCCGCACCGTCGCGGCGCTGCACCTCGCGCACCGCCGCACCCACCAGCTGGGCCGCGGCGAACATGTCGTGCACCTCGGACAGGCGAAGCTGCGCGCCCTCCAGCAGCACGCCCTGCTCCAGCAGGTTCCACACCGTCTGGGTGATGGCGAGGTTGCCCGCCGTCAGCAGCACCAGGGTGCGCTCGCCCGGGTGGTCCACGGCATACATCTTCGAGAAGGTCGAGATGTTGTCGAGGCCGGCATTGGTGCGCGTGTCCGAGAGCATGACCAGCCCCTGCCGCACGCACAGCCCCACGCAATAGGTCATGCCAGCCTCCCTTGCCCGGCCCGCGATGCTCAGCCGCGGATGTAGAAGGCCTCGACCGCCTCACCGAGCCGCGCGGTGCTCTCGATCATTCGGGTCAGGTGCTCGTGCAGCCCCTCGGTGATGATGCCGCCGATGCTCGCCCCGCGCAGCCAGCGCGTGATCTCCTCGGCCATGCGGTGGCATTCGCCGCGGCGCCCGCCCTGGCCGGCGGCGATGCGCTCCAGCAGGTCCAGCACGCGGCCGTGGCAGGCGGCCAGGCTGCGGGGCAGTTCGGGGCGCAGGATCAGCAGCTCGGCGATGCGCGCGGGGTCCAGCCGGTCGCGATAGACCCAGTGATAGGCCCGCAGCGCCGAGACGGATTGCAGGATGGCCTGCCACTGGGCGTATTCCACGCTGGCCGGCTGCGCCGGGGCCAGCAGGTCGTGCTTCACATCCAGCAGCCGCGCCGTGCTGTCGGCGCGCTCCAGCGCGGTGCCGAGCTGGACGAACAGCCAGGGCTCGCCGCGCAGCATGGTGTCCTGGGCCGCGCCGTTGAACAGCAGCACGCGCTCGCGCACCAGATCGAGGAAGCCGGGCAGGTGCTCGCCCTGGAAGGGCGCGTCGCGCAGCATCCGCCAGCTGTCGTTCAGCGCGCTCCACATGTCCACGGTCAGCGCGGTGCGCACCCGCCGGGCGTTGTGCCGCGCCGCGGCGAAGCAGGAGAGGATGGCGCTCGGGTTCTCGGGGTCGCGCACCAGGAAGTCCACCGCCGCCTCCTGGCTGGCTGTGCGGTGCTTGGCGAAGAACCCCTCCTCGCAGCCCGAGGCGATGAGCAGGGAACGCCATTCGTCGCCATCGGTGCCGAAGCGCGCCGACAGGCTCGCCATGCGCAGCGCGACAGACAGGCCGCGCGCCACATTGCCCGCGCGCTCGGTGTAGCGGCCCAGCCAGAACAGGTTGTCGGCGGTGCGGCTCAGCATGCCACGCCTCCGTCCATCGGGTCGGATTCCAGCACCCAGGTGTCCTTGGTGCCGCCGCCCTGCGAGGAGTTCACCACCAGCGAGCCCTGCCGCAGCGCCACCCGCGTCAACCCGCCGGGGATGATGCGGACCTCATCGCGGGTGCTCAGCACGAAGGGGCGCAAATCCACATGGCGCGGCGCGATGCCGGCCTCGACCAGCGTGGGCACGGTCGAGAGCGCCAGCGTGGGCTGGGCGATGTAGTCGGCCGGGCGGGTGCGGATGCGGGCGGCGAAATCCTGGCGCTCGGCCCGGGTGGCGTGCGGGCCGATCATCATGCCATAGCCGCCCGAGCCCTGCGCCAGCTTCACCACCAGCTGGTCCAGGTGGTCCAGCACATAGGCCCGGTCCGCCTCGCGCTCGCACAGATAGGTGGGCACGTTGGACAGCCGCGGCTCCTCGCCCAGGTAGAAGCGGATCATCTCGGGCACATAGGGGTAGATCGCCTTGTCATCGGCGATGCCGCAGCCCGGCGCGTTGCACAGCGCGACATTGCCGGCGCGATAGGCGGCCATCAGCCCCGGCACGCCCAGCATGGAATCGGCGCGGAAGGCGCGCGGGTCGAGGTAGTCGTCGTCGATGCGGCGGTAGATCACATCCACCCGGCGCGGCCCGGCCGTGGTGCGCATGAACACGACATCCTCCTCGACGAAGAGGTCCGCGCCCTCGACGACCTCCACCCCCATCTCGTCGGCCAGGTAGCAGTGCTCGTAATAGGCGCTGTTGAAGTTGCCCGGCGTCAGCACGACCACGGTGGGGTCGGCGCCCGCGCCCTCGGGGGCGGCGGCACGCAGCGTGGCCAGCAATTCCTCCGGGTAGCGGTTCACCGGCTGGATGCGGTGCCGCCCCAGCAGGCGGGGGAACAGCCGCAGCATCGCCTCGCGGTTCTCCAGCATGTAGGAGACGCCCGAGGGCGTGCGGCAATTGTCCTCCAGCACGTAGAACGCGTCCGGGCCGGTGCGCACCAGGTCAATGCCCGCGATGTGGGTGAACACGCCGCCCGGCGGGGAGAACCCCTGCATCTCGCGGCGGAACTGCTCATTGCCGGTGACCAGCGCGGTCGGGATGATGCCGGCCTTCAGGATTTCCTGCTTGCCGTATGCATCGGCCAGGAAGGCGTTCAGCGCGCGCACCCGCTGGGTCAGCCCGGCACTCAGCCGGTCCCATTCGCTGCGCCCCAGCACGCGCGGGATGATGTCGAAGGGGATCAGCCGCTCCGGGTCGCCGCCCTCGCCATAGACGGCGAAGGTGATGCCGACGCGGCGGAACAGCCACTCGGCCTCGGCGCGCTTGGCCAGCAATTCCTCGCGGCTGGTGCCCGCCAGCCAGTCGGCGATGGCGGCATAGACCTGCCGGACCTCGCCCTGCGGTCCCATCTCGTCGAAGGCGGCCGTCAGGGCCTGGGATTGGCTTTGACTCATGCGCCGAATTGACCAGCGCCTTGCGCGGGACGCAAGCCAGCCCGCCGCGGAAAGCGGAGCGGCCTGCGCCGCTGGCTGAGGCGATGCCGGGGTGGCAGGCTGGCGCCGCCCCTTGGGAAAGGTTCGCCCGATGCGCCCCGCACGCGGCATGCTGTGGATCAGCCTGGCCTGCTGGGCGCTGGCGGGGTTGCTGCTGGTCTGGTCCGATCTGACCGGCCAGGGTGGCTGGGCGCCGCTGGAACATGCGCTGCTCGCGGCAGGCGTGCTGGCCGCCTGGGCGGTGCTCGTGCTGGCCGTGCTGCTGTGGGTGGTGATCCGCGGCGGCATCACCCGCGCCACCGCCCCGGCGCTCGCGGTGCTGCTGCTGGCGCTGGGCGGAGCGGCGGCGCTGGGCTG